>JAEXEM010000367.1 GCA_023401045.1 Actinomycetes bacterium | reverse complement strand
GTGCCGGTGAGCCCGGCCGACGAGCGGCCCCCGGGGCTGCCGTCGGTCGTCGCACCGCCGTTCGGTGCGCCCGCCCGGTGGCCTCCGCCGGCTCCTGGGCTGCGGGCGCCGTAGCCCTCGACGACCGCGGCGGCGACGCCGCTGCCGTCGGTCGTCGCGGCCGGGGTGTCAGTCCCGCGTGGTCACGGCCGACAGCACGAAGCTGACGACCGACACGATGAGCGCCCCGAGGACGGCCGTGCCGAAGTTGTCGATCCGCAGGCCCCAGTCGGTCCGCTCGGTGATCCACGCCGTCAGCATGAGCATGAGCGCGTTGACGACGAGCGTGAACAGCCCGAGCGTGAGGATGTACAGCGGGATCGACAGGAGCTTGACGATCGGCTTGACGATCGCGTTGACGATGCCGAAGACCAGCGCGACGAGGGCGATGACCCCGATGGTCTGCAGCGTCGACCCGGTGCCGACGATCGACAGACCGGGCAGGACGAGCGTGGCCAGCCAGATGGCGACCCCGTTGATGACGACCCGGACGACGAACCCCATGCCTGCGATCCTCGCACCAAGCCCGCCCCGCGGCTCCCCGTCACGGGTGCGTGTCGCCTGGTCGGGTGCCGCTGTTCGAGGGCGAAGCACGCCCGGGCACCGGTCGCACCGTGGTCGGGCACGCCGCGGGGAGGCCCGGCCCTGGCACGATGGACCGGTGAGCCGCGTCCCCCTCCGCCGTGCCCTGACCGACACCCCCGCGTACGTCCCGGGGGCACGAGCGGCGGTCGGCGCCGCCGCGTACAAGCTCTCGTCGAACGAGAACCCGTTCCCGCCGCTGCCCTCGGTCGCCGCGGCCGTCGCCGACGCGGCCGTCGACGTCAACCGCTACCCGGACATGTACGCGAGCGAGCTCGTCGAGGCGATCGCGCACCGGCTCGGCGTCGTGCCGGAGTCCGTCGTCGCCGGCACCGGGTCGGTCGCGGTGCTCGGGCACGTGCTCACCGCGGTCTGCGAGGCCGGCGACGAGGTCGTCGTGCCGTGGCGCTCGTTCGAGGCGTACCCCATCGCCGTGACGCTCGCGCACGCCCAGCAGGTGCGGGTGCCGGTGCGCGCCGACGGCCGCCTCGACCTGCCCGCGATGGCCGCCGCCGTCACACCGCGCACCCGGGTCGTCCTCGTCTGCACCCCGAACAACCCCACCGGCCCCGCCGTGCGTGACGACGAGCTGCGCGAGCTGCTCGCCGCCGTCCCGCGCGACGTGCTCGTCGTCCTCGACGAGGCGTACGTCGAGTTCGTGCGCGACCCGCAGGCACCCGACGCGCTCGCCCTCCTCGCCGAGCACCCGAACGTCGTCGTCCTGCGCACCTTCTCCAAGGCGTACGGGCTGGCCGGGCTGCGCGTCGGGTACGCCGTCGCGCGCCCGCGGCTCGCCGCCGGCATCCGCACCGCGTCGACCCCGTTCGGCGTCTCGCACGTGGCCCAGCTCGCCGCCGTCGCCTCGCTGCGGGCCGAGGGCGAGCTGCTCGCCCGCGTCGAGTCGATCGTCGCCGAGCGCACCCGCATGCTCGAGGGCCTGCGCGCGCAGGGCTGGCAGGTCCCCGACAGCCAGGCGAACTTCGTGTGGCTCGCGCTCGGTGACCGCAGCGTCGGGTTCGCGGAGCGCTGTGCCCAGGCCGGTGTGCTCGTGCGGCCGTTCGCCGGTGACGGGGTGCGCGTCTCCGTCGGCGAGCGCGAGGCGACCGACATCTTCCTCGAGGTGGCTGCCGGGTACGCCCCGCGCTGAGCGGGCACCGGTCGGCCCCGACGGCGTCACCGCGCGGGTCGCTCCCGCAGCCTGCACCATGGCGGGATGGGGGGAATGTTGCAGCTCGACATCGACCAGTTCGACTACGACGTCAACACCGACGGGTGGACGACGGCGTGGGGCGTCGCGGCGCTGGTCGCCGTCATCGCGATCTACGTCGTCACGCTCATCGCGTACATCCGCATCCTGCAGAAGGCCGGCTACTCCGGCTGGTGGGTGCTCATCGGGCTCGTGCCCGTCGTCAACTTCATCATGTTCCTCGTGTTCGCCTTCGCCCGGTGGCCGGTCATGAGGGAGAACGAGGCGCTGCGGCGGCAGGCCGGGATACCGCCGGGGGCAGGGCGCGTCGGGTGACGGTCCGGCGCCCGCGGGCCCGTCGACGAGCTGGAACGCGCCGGCGCCGAGCAGCCCGCCCGCCCACGCGGCGCCGCGGACGAACGTGCCGCTGCGCCGCAGGTCCGCGAGCAGGACGAACCCGGCGACGAGCGCGACGAGCTCGAGCGCGTGCAGCAGCCCGTCGGACAGCAGGGCGACGTCGCGCGTCCAGCGGTCGTAGAAGTGGTGCCAGGCGAGCACCTGGTGGAAGACGATCTCGTCGACGGCCGCCATGACGCCGGCGCCGACGAGCGCGGCCGCACCGGCGCTGCGGCGGCGGGCGGACGGCGCCGCCGGGGTCTGGGTCGCTGGGGTCACGGGTGGCTCCGGGGGCGGGGACTCCCACCGA
The DNA here is from genome assembly GCA_023401045.1 of Actinomycetes bacterium. Lineage (GTDB taxonomy): Bacteria > Actinomycetota > Actinomycetes > Actinomycetales > Cellulomonadaceae > Cellulomonas. The sequence continues at coordinate 2,769 of JAEXEM010000367.1, read as the reverse complement.
GCGTGTCCCAGGGGGTGGCTGCCCGCATCCGCTGCACCGACGCCTCACGTCCCGCCGTGCGGGGTGTGGGGTTCCGACAACGCTCCCGGACGAGAGTTGTCGAGCCCTCCCGGTCGAACCTACGCCTCCGTAGCCTACGCTGACGTAGGTTGGCACCCGAGGCGAAGGAGACCCGCGTGAGCCAGACCGGACCCGCGGCCGACGGCCCCCTCACCGACGACGGACTCGTCCAGCTGCTCACCCCGGCCGGCGACCGCGTACCCCACCCCGAGTACGACGCGTGGGCGTCCGACCTCGACGCCGACCGGCTCCGTGCGATGTACCGGGACATGGTGCTCACCCGACGCTTCGACACCGAGGCGACCGCGCTGCAGCGCCAGGGCGAGCTCGCGCTCTACGCCCAGTGCCTCGGGCAGGAGGCCGCGCAGGTCGGCTCCGGGCACGCGCTGGCCCCGCACGACCACGTCTTCCCGTCCTACCGCGAGCACGGCGTCGCGCAGGTCCGCGGCCTGGAGATGACCGACCTGCTGCGGCTGTTCCGCGGCGTCGACCACGGCGGCTGGGACCCGGCCACGCACCGGTTCCACCTCTTCACGCTCGTCATCGGCTCGCACACGCTGCACGCGACCGGCTACGCCATGGGCGTGCAGCGCGACGGGCTCGTCGGCACCGGCGACCCGGAGCGCGACACCGCCGTCGTCGTCTACTTCGGTGACGGCGCGACCGCGCAGGGCGACGTCAGCGAGGCGCTCGTCTTCTCGTCGGTCAACCAGGCGCCGCTCGTGCTGTTCTGCCAGAACAACCAGTTCGCCATCTCCGAGCCGACGACGCGACAGGCCCGCGTGCCGATCGCGGACCGGGCCCCGGGCTTCGGCATCCCGTCGGTGCGGGTCGACGGCAACGACGTCGTCGCGACGTACGCGGTCACGCGCCGCGCGCTCGAGCGGGCCCGCAGCGGCGGTGGCCCGACGTTCGTCGAGGCGTTCACCTACCGCATGGGCGCGCACACGACGTCGGACGACCCGACGCGGTACCGCACCCGTGAGCAGGAGGAGCACTGGCGCCGCCGCGACCCGATCGACCGGCTGCGCACGCACCTCGAGCGCACCGGTGAGCTGCCCGAGGTGTTCCAGGCGCAGCTCGCGTCGGAGGCCGACGCCTTCGGCGAGCACGTCCGGCAGGCCGTCCGCGAGATGGGCGCCCCGACGCCGGGCTCGATGTTCGAGCACGTCTACGCCACGCAGCACGCCGTCGTCGAGACGGAGCGCGAGTGGTTCCGCCAGTACGAGCAGTCCTTCGCCGACCACGACGGCCGCCCGACGGCAGGAGGTCACCGATGACGCTGACGACCGACCGCACCACCGAGCTGCCGGCGCCGCCGGCCCCCGCGCCGTTCCCGACCGGCCGGGTCACCCTGCCGTTCGCCAAGGCGCTCAACCTCGGCCTGCGCCGCGCGCTCGCGAACGACCCGCGCGTGCTGCTCATGGGTGAGGACATCGGCCGCCTCGGCGGGGTGTTCCGCGTGACGGACGGGCTGTTCGCCGAGTTCGGCGACGACCGCGTCGTCGACACCCCGCTCGCCGAGTCCGGCATCGTCGGCACCGCCATCGGCCTCGCGCTGCGCGGCTACCGGCCGGTGTGCGAGATCCAGTTCGACGGGTTCGTCTACCCCGCGTTCGACCAGATCACGACGCAGCTCGCGAAGATGCACTACCGGTCGCAGGGGCGCCTGCGCCTGCCCGTCGTCATCCGCATCCCGTACGGCGGCGGCATCGGCGCCATCGAGCACCACAGCGAGTCGCCCGAGGTGCTGTTCGCGCACACCGCGGGCCTGCGGGTCGTCTCGCCGTCCACCCCGGCCGACGCGTTCACGATGATCCAGCAGGCCGTCGCCTCGCCGGACCCGGTGATCTTCCTCGAGCCCAAGGGCCGGTACTGGGAGAAGGGCGAGGTCGACGTCGACGCCCCGCTGCCCAGCCCGCACGGCTCCGCCGACGACCTCGACCACGCGCGCATCGCCCGGGCCGGCACCGACGTCACCGTCGTCGCCCACGGCCCGACCGTCGCCACCGCCCTCAAGGCCGCCGAGGCGGCGGCCGCGGAGGGCACGAGCATCGAGGTCGTCGACCTGCGGACGCTGTCACCGCTCGACACCGCGACGATCGCCGCCTCGGTGCGGCGCACCGGGCGGTGCGTCGTCGTCCACGAGGCCCCGACGCTCTACGGCACCGGCGGCGAGGTCGCCGCGCGGATCACCGAGGAGTGCTTCTACCACCTGCAGGCGCCCGTGCTGCGGGTCGGCGGCTTCCACATGCCGTACCCCGTCGCGAAGGTCGAGCACGACTACCTGCCGGGTCTCGACCGCCTGCTCGACGCCGTCGACCGCGCCCTCGCGTTCTGACCCCCGGAGCCCAGCGTGCCCACGTACCAGCAGTTCCCCCTGCCCGACGCCGGCGAGGGCCTCACCGAGGCCGAGATCGTCACCTGGCACGTCGCCGTCGGCGACCGCGTCGAGGTCAACCAGACGATCGTCGAGATCGAGACGGCCAAGTCGCTCGTCGACCTGCCGTCGCCGTGGGCGGGCGTCGTCACGCGGCTGCTCGTCGAGACCGGCACGACGGTCGAGGTCGGCACGCCGATCATCGAGGTCGACGTCGACCCGGACGGCAGCGCACCGGCGGGGGACGGCGACGGCGGCACCGGCGCGGCAGGGGCGGAGCAGGGCCACGTGGCGGAGGGCCCGCGTGCGCGGCACCCGCACCCGAGCCG
>JAEXEM010000218.1 GCA_023401045.1 Actinomycetes bacterium | reverse complement strand
GGGGGGGGGGTGTGGGGGCGGGGGGGGGGGGGGTGGGGGTGGTGTGGTCGAAGGACGAGCCGGTCGAGGTGACGCCCGAGGTGGCCGGGGGCCGGCTCGAGTCGCTCGACGGTGCGGACGTCGATGTCGTCGAGCTGGAGGCGTACGGGGCGGCGGTGCTGCGGCGGTGCCCCACGCCGTCCCAGGGCACCGCCGGCGGGCGGCTCACGACGTGAGCGTCACCTTGGTCAGCCCGCGGGGCCGGTCGGGGTCGAGCCCTCGGGCGAGGGAGAGCTCGAGCGCGAGCAGCTGGAACGGGATGATCTCGAGCAGCGGCACGAGGTCGTCGGCCACGCCGTCGGGCAGCAGGAGGTCGCCGGGGCCGGCCACCGCGGGGTGGGCGTACGTCGACCACACCCGTGCGCCGCGCGCCTGCAGGTCCGGCAGGAGCGCCTGGACGGACTCCCGACCGGCGACCGCACCGCGCAGGCAGAACACCGGGGTGCCCTCCACGACCTGGGCGAGCGGGCCGTGCTTGGCGTCGGCGGCGCTCCACCCCGACGCGGCGACGGCGCACGTCTCGGTGAGCTTGAGCGCGGCCTCGCGCGCGGTGGCCAGGCCGTAGCCACGGCCGACGACGAGCGCGCGGTCGGTCTCGCGCAGCTCGGCCGCGACGGCACGGGCCCACGGCAGCGCCTGCGCGTGCAGCGCCCGGCCTGCCTGCGCGACGTGCGCGAGACGTGCCGACACGAGCTCGCGTGGCGTCCCGAGCAGCTCCTCCACCCACAGGTGCACGGCGAGCAGCTCACCGGTGTAGCTCTTCGTCGCCGCGACCGAGAGCTCGGCGCCCGCCGCGACCGGGACGTGCACGTCGGCGTCCGTCGCGAGCGGGGAGAACGGGTCGTTGGTGATCGCGACCGTCGGGGCCCCGCTGCGCCGTGCGCTGCGGACGGTCTCGAGGAGGTCGGGCGACCGGCCGGACTGCGAGAGCGCGACGACGAGGGTCGACGGGCTCGTCACGTCCTGCCGGTACACCGTCGCCATGCTCGGGACCGCGAGGTGGGCGGGGATCCCGAGCCGGCTCTGGACGAGGTACTGCGCGTAGAGGGCCGCGTGGTCGCTCGTGCCGCGCGCGGCGAGCACGACGTCGGTCACGCCGCGGTCGCGCACGAGCCGGGCGGCCGCGGCGACACCCTCGCGCGTCGCGTCGAGCCCGAGCCAGCGCTCGGGCTGCTCGGCGATCTCCGCGCGCATGAGCGCGCCCGGCGTCCGGTCAGTCAAGGCGGCCCTCCTTGTAGTCGACGAGGCGGCGCACGCGCTCCCCGCCGGCGGCCTCGTCGGCGAGCAGGTCGCGCCACGAGTAGACGAGGACGCCGTCCGCACCGGACCGGGCGACACCGCGCAGCGCGTCGCGCCACTCCTCGGCGGTGATCTCACGGCGGCGGCGCCCGGGGGCGTAGATGTCCTCGAGGTACTCGGCACCACCCTGGAGGTCCGCCAGGACCGTCCGGTCCGTCTGCTCGCGCACCTCGGCGACCCGCTGCGGGATCCACGTCGCCGGGTCACGCTTCTGGATCTGGAAGTAGAACATCAGCTCGTAGTGGTCCACCGCGGCGTCGAGCGCCGAGAACCGCTGCGCCAGCACCTCCTCGACGGCGTTGCCGAAGTCGGTGCGGCCCAGCCCGAAGCTGTTGAGGATGACGTCGGCCGTGGGCACGACCTCACGCGCCGCGGCACGCAGCGACATCGCCACGTCCGCGACGACGGCGCACTTCCACGCGGTCCACCGGTCCCGCAGCTCACCGAGCACGACACGGGCACGCTCCGCGACCGACCCCGGGCCGAGGTCGACGCCGGCCCAGTCGCTGAACTGCTCGAGGCAGCGCTCGCAGAAGCAGTACTCGCGGATGTCCTCCCGCCGGGTGCCGGTGAAGCCCTCGGCGTCCGGCAGCCACATCTCCCAGAAGCCCGGGAAGCGCAGGAACGAGAGGAAGACACCGTCCGGGCGTGTCGTCTCCACCGCCTGCGCGAGCCGTTCGCGCTTGCGCTCGAGGTAGACCGGGTCGGTCGGGCAGATGCCGACGTACCAGCTGAACGGCTCGAAGACGTCGCCGTGCTGGTCGACAGGACGCAGGTGGGGGTGGGCCGCGAACTCCTCCGGCTGGAAGAAGCACGAGGTCGACTGGTAGACGCGCATGCCCTCGTCCTGCAGCCGCGCCGTCCACTCCCGGTCGTCGTACGCACCGGCGGGCGGGCTCTGGTCGACGGCGCTGCCCGGCAGCGGGTCGACGAGGTTCTGCGCGAGGACCCAGTCGACCCCCTGCTCGCGCATGCGCCGGGCGGCACCGGGCATGTCGAGCCCGTGCTGGGTGGACCACTCCCACCCGTAGGCCTTGACCCCGAGGATGCGGCTCATGCGTGCTCTCCCTTCGAGCTGATCTGTGCGAGCAGCGTGGGCTCGTCGAGGTCCGCGGCCCGCTGCGCGGGTCCGACCTCGCCCGAGCGCACGACCGCGATGTCGTCGCAGAGCGCGAGCAGCTCCTCGAGCTCGTCGCTCGCGACGACGCAGGCGACGCCCTGCGCAGCCAGGGCCCGCACCTGCGTGTAGATCTCGGCCTTGGCGCCGATGTCGACGCCGGCGGTCGGCTGGTCGAGCAGCAGCACGACGGGCGCGGCCGCGCTGGCGCGGGCGATGAGGGTCTTCTGCTGGTTGCCGCCCGAGAGCGACGCGACGGGGCTCTCCGGTGACGGGGTGCGGATGCCGAACCGCTGGATCGAGGCGCGCACCGCCTCCCGGCGCCTGCGGGTGCGCACGAGGCCGCCGCGGGCGTACGCGCGCGACAGCGCGGTGAGGACGATGTTCTCGTCGACGCCGCGCTGCATGACGACGCCCTTGTGCTTGCGGTCCTCGGGCACGAGGACGACACCGCGGGCAGCGGCGTCCGCCGGTGACCCGAACCGCACGGCCGCCCCTCGCAGCCGCATCGAGCCCTGCGCGGGGCGGGCCGCGCAGAGGGACTCGAGGAACGAGGACCGGCCCGAGCCGACGAGACCCGCGAGCCCGAGCACCTGACCGGCGCGCACCTGCAGCGTGGAGCCGCGGCGCCCCCGCTGCCCGAACTGCTCGAGCTCGAGCACGACGGGTGCCGCGGGGTCCGGAGCCTGACCGGCCGTCCGCGCCGCGGCGACCGCCTGCCCGACGATGTGCTCGGCCAGGCTGTCGACGGTGAGCTCGTCGGACGGGCACGTGAGCACCGCGGTGCCGTCCCGCAGCACCGTGACGCGGTCCGCGACGGCGAGCACCTCGTCGAGGAAGTGGCTGATGTAGATGATGCCGACGCCCTGCGCGCTCACCCGCCGCATGATGGCGAACAACGCCTCGCGCTCGGCCCGGGCGAGCCGGGACGTCGGCTCGTCCATGACGAGGACGCGTGCGTCACGGCTGAGAGCCTTGGCGATCTCCGTCAGCTGCTGGTGGGCGACGCTGAGGTCGCGCGCCGGCACCCCGAGGGGCACCTCGAGCCCGAGCCGTTCGAGCAGCGCCCTGCCCTGCTCCTGGACGGCGCCGTGGTCGACGAGCCCGACCTGGCGCCGGGGCTCGTGCCCCAGCGCCAGGTTCTGGGCCGCGTCGAACCCCGGGACCAGCGAGAACTCCTGGTGGATGACGGCGACGCCCGCGGCCAGCGAGTCCTGGGGCTGCGCGAACCGCACGGGCTCGCCGCCCAGGGCGATGTCCCCGCGGTAGTCCGCGTAGACCCCGCCGAGCACCTTGATGAGCGTGCTCTTCCCGGCGCCGTTGTGCCCGACGAGGGCGTGGATCTCCCCCGGCCGGACCTCGAGGTCCACGCCGTGGAGCACCTCGTTGCCCGCGAAGCTCTTGCGGATGCCCCGCATCACGAGCACGGGCGTCGTCTGCGTCATCACCCTCGCCGTCCCTGTCGCCTCGTCGTCCCTGTCGGTCGTGGTCACTCGCCCCAGGCGGCGGCGTGGTCCTCGACGTTGGCCTTGGTGACCATGGGCAGCGGGAGGTACTCGTTCGGCGTCGTCACCTTGTCCTTCTCGCCGCGCAGCCACTGCACGGCCGCCTCGACCGAGCGCGTGCCCTGCGGGTACGGGTCCTGGTTGACCGTGCCGACGACGTGGCCGGCGATGATGGCCTCGCGCACCTCGACCGGGTAGTCACCGAGGATGAACTTGATGTCGGCGCGGCCGCGCTCGGACGCGTACTTCGCGGCGTTCGCGGTCTCGGGGCCCTGGGCGACGATCGCGTCGAGCGAGCCGGCCGGGTACTTGTTGAGCCAGTCCTGCACGACGGTGAGGGCGTCCGCGGCGTCCCAGTTGGTCGTCTGGGTCTCGACGACACGGATGCCGGGGTAGTCCGCGAGGACCTCCTCGAAGCCCTCCTGGCGCAGCAGCTGGGCGCTCGTGCCGAGCGCACCGACCATGTACGCGACGTCGGCGTCCTCACCGACCTGCTCGACGAGGAGCTTGGCCTGCTGACGGCCGAACTCGACGTCGTCCGCACCGATGAAGGTGACGGCGCCGGCCGAGTCGTCGACGCGGTTGTTGACGGCGAAGACCGGGATGCCGGCCTCGACGGCCTTCTTCACCGCGGGGGCGATGCCCGTCGCGTCGGACGCGGTCACGAGGATCGCGTCGACGCCCTGCGTGATGAGCTGCTGGACGCCGGCGACCTGCGCGCCGAGGTCGCCCTTGCCGTCGACCATCTTGAGGGTGACCCCGAGCTCGGCGGCGGCCTCCTCCTGGCCCTTGATGAAGTTCGAGTAGAACGGCACGGACGCGTTCCACAGCATCGAGCCGATGACGATCTCGTCGGCGGGGGCGTCGGTGCCCTCGGCGGGAGCGGCGGTCTCGGTGCCGGACGAGCACGCGGCGAGGCCGAGCGCGGTGACGGCGGTCGCGGCCAGGACGGCCACGCCGCGGCGGAACCGGGCGGTGGTGCGCATGTCGGTGTTCCTCACTTCTTCGGGGGATGGGTGCGGTGCGGGGATCGGGGGACGGGTGACGGCGCGCCGGTGCGACGTCAGGACGAGCGGCGCCTGCGCTGCACCATGTCGATGCCGACGGCGGCGATGATGACGGCACCGGTGAAGGCCGGCTGCCAGTACGGGGAGATGCCGAACAGGTTGAGGGCGTTGGACACGACCCCGAGCAGCAGGGTGCCGATGACGACGTTCCCGACGCCGCCGGAGCCGCCGGTGAGCGCCACCCCGGCGATGGCGACGGCCGCGATGGCGGACAGCGGCCAGCTCTGCGCGGCGCTCGGCTGGCCGATGGACGTCTGGCCGAGCAGGATGAGCCCGCCGACGGCCGCGGCCAGCGCACCGAGCGTGTACGCGGTGACGGTGACACGGTGGACGCGGATGCCCGCCAGCCGGCTCGCCTCGGGTGAGCCGCCGACGGCGTAGATGTGGTGACCGAGCGTGGTGAACCGCAGCATCGCCCAGGTGGCGACGACGACGGCGGTGTAGATGAGCGCGGCCACCGGGAGCGGCCCGAGCCGGCCGAGACCGACGACGGTGAACTCCTCCGGCACCCCGTAGACGGGCGTCGCGTTGGTGAACACGAAGAGCACACCGGTGATGAGCGACTGCATGCCGAGGGTCGCGACGAACGGGTTGATGCCGACCTTCGCGATGAGCAGCCCGTTGGCGAGCCCGATGACCGCGCCGAGCGCGAGCGAGGCGAGCACTCCGGGGACGATCCCGCTCGACGCCATGGTCCAGGCGGCGAGCACGGAGGTCGCCGCCCCGACGGCACCCACGGACAGGTCGAACCCGCCGAGCAGGATCATGAGCAGCATCCCGCAGGCGACGATGCCGATGATCGACTGCTGCTCGACGATGTTGACGAGGTTCGGCACCGACCGGAACGTCGGCGAGGCGATCGACAGGACGCCGACCACCGCGACGAAGACGAGGAACAGGGCGTGCCGTGAGGCCCAGCGGAGCCCGACGGTCATGAGGGGGTGCCTCCTTCGTGGGTGAGCTCACCGAGGACGGGGGGTGCGTCGGTCAGCCGGAGATGGTGCAGCGCACCCGAGAGGGCGCCGCGGACGGTGGAGTTGGGGCCGAGCTCGGACACCGCGAGCCGCGGGGGTGTCGCGACGTGGCGGGCGACGAGGCGGGTGACCTCGTCGAGCACGGGCGCGAGCGCGCGCCCGACGCTGCCGTCGATGACGACGATCTCGGGGTCGGTGACCGCGGCGAACGTGACGACGGCCTGCGCGAGGGCGCGCACGACGTCGTCGAGCAGCGCCTTGGAGTAGGGGCGCCCGTCGATGCCCGCGGCGATGACCTGCGGGACCGTGGGGTGCTCCCCGAGCTCTGCCCGGGCGGCGGGGTCGGTCTCGACGAGCTCGCGGGCGCGCCTGGCCAGGGCGCCGCCGCTGAGCACCGACTCGAGCCCGCCGACCCCGCTCACGCGCGTCTCGGCGAGCATGCGGACCTCGGGGACGAGGACGCCGATCTCGCCGGCTGCGTTGTGGCGGCCGCGCACGAGCCGACCGTTGCTCACGACCGCGCCGCCGAGCCCGGTGCCGATCGACAGCACGGCGTAGTCGCGCGACCCGACGGCCTGCCCCACCTCGCCCTCGGCGATCGCGGCGAGGTTGACGTCGTTGTCGACGACGAACGGCACCCCGAACGCACGGACGCGGGCGACGAGGTCGAACCCGTCCCAGCCGACGTTCGGCCCGCGCACGGCGAGCTCGGTGTCGGCGTCGATGACGGCCGGGACGCCGACCGCGAGCGCACCGATCTCGACGCCGCGCGCGTCGGCGGCCGCGTGCATCGCGGACCACACCCGCTCGAGGGCCTCGAAGGCTCCCCCGGCGTCGGCGACGGTGACGTACTCCTCGGCGACGATCTCCCCGTCGAGCCCGCTGAGGGCGCCGTGGCACTTCGTCCCGCCGAGGTCGATGCCGACGACCCACGCGCTCTCGACGTTGAGGGTGAGGACCACCCGGGGGCGTCCGCCCGAGCCCGAGGTGTCCCCCGTCTCGACGAGGACGCCCCGCGCGATGAGCCGCGCCACCATCCGGCTGACCGAGGCCTGCGACAGGTTGAGGTCGCGCGCGATCTCGGGCCGGGTGGTCCGCCGGTGGTCCCGGACGTACTCGCGCACGAGGTACTCGTTCACCTCGCTCATGGAGCCGTGCTGGAGCGCCACTTTGATCCCTTCTGCATGAAACTAATGAGGACCCTGGCACGGGTCCGAGCAGAGGGTCAACGCCGTCACCCGAATGGATCTGTGCAGGTCAGGCGGACGTCGACATATCAGGCGCGGAGACCCCCTCGCGGGCGCACCCGTCTTCCCGGCCCGTCGTGAACCCCCGGCGCGAACAGCGGGCCCGCGCGAGTCGGCCGGACCGGCCTCGCCCGCCGCCGGGGAGAGAGAGGACGGCGGCACCGGGTCCCGCTAGCCTGCGGCGATGAACCGGGGCACGCCGCACGAGGTCGAGCTCGTCGAGGACGACGAGCCGGGCAGCGGCGTACCCACCGAGGCGGACGACACCGCGGTGACGCCCGGCGGCGGTCCCGCAGGCGGCTGGACCCGGCGTCGCCGGCTCGCGCTCGGCGCCGGGCTGGTCGGGGTCGTCGTGGCCGCCGGTGTCGTCGCGCAGGGCGTCGTCGACGCCCGCGAGCGCGCGTGGGTCGCCGCCGTCGCCGAGGTGCCGGGCGTGCTGGCACCCCTCGACGGCCCGCCGCAGGTGCTGTGGTCCGCCGAGGACCCGCTCGCCATCACGGCTGCCACGGTCGGGAGGTTCATCGGCGTCGTGGACGACGGCTCGCTGCGCGTGCGTGCGCTCGACACGAGGACGGGGGCGACGGCCTGGGAGACCGAGCTCGTGCCCGCCGAGGACCGCGCCGACGTACCGCCCGGGACGCCGGGGTACGCGTCGTCCGGGTCCTGCTGGTCCTACGGGGACGACCCCGACGCCGTGATCTGCGTGGCGGACGACGGCGTGAGGGACTCCGAGGGCCCGATGCCGGACCGCGCCCCGACGATCCTGCGTACCGTCCTGCTCGACCCGGACGACGGCACCGTCCTGGCCGATCTCACGGAGGCCACCAGGACGCCCGGACCACGTTCCCTCGCCCTGGTCGGCGAGCTGGTGCTCCTCGTGTCCGGTGAGGGGACCACGGCGCGGGTGCAGGCGCTGCGGTACGACGGGACGGTGGCGTGGGAGACGAGCGTGCCCGTCTCGGCCGCGCCGGCGGGCGCGCAGGCGTGGGTGCTCCCCGTCGGTGACGGCGCCGTGCTCGTGACGCCGGACGAGCTGCACCTCCTCGACGCGTCGGGGACCACCGTGCGTTCCCTGGAGCTCGACCCGGACACCCTGGTCACCGACGTCACGACGGACGCCGTCGTCGTCCAGACGTCGGCCCCGGACACGCTCACGCCGACGACCACGACGGTCGTGCGCGCGGACGGCGTCGTCACCTACGACGGGCAGTGGCTGCACACCGTCGACGACGGCAGCGCGCCGTTCGACGCCCTCACGTCGCACGGCGGTGACGTGGACGCCTGGTCGCGCGACGGCGCGCGGACGTGGTCCGCCGAGGATCTCCGCCCCCGGCAGACGATCGTGCTCGACGGGCGCGTGCACCTCGCGACCGACGCCGGCCTCGTCACCCTCGACGCCCGCACCGGTGCCGAGCTGTGGCGGGTGTCGTCCCTCGCGGGCCAGGGACTGATGACGGACGGCCGCGTCCTGCTCGCGACGGCACGCCCGGAGGTGGCCGACGGCGACGGTCTCCTGCTCGTCGGCCTCGACCGGACGGACGGCTCGGAGCTGTGGCGCTCGTCCGAGCCGGTCCCCGTGGACGACGTCAGCGTCGCGACCGACGTGCTCGTCGGCTACCGCTGGAGGGACGACCTGGGCGCCGGGGTCTCCCTCGACGTGCTGGGATGAGGACGAGGCCGGTCGTCACGCGCCCGCCGGCCGCCCCGGGCCGGTGTACCGCTGGAGGAACAGCGCCTCCGCGGTCGCGAGGTGCGCGATCTCCCGCGGGTCGACGCTCTCGTTGGGCGCGTGGATGAGCGCGAGCGGCTCCTCGACGCCCATGAGGAGGATCTCCGCCTCGGGGTAGGTCTCGGCGAGGACGTTGCACAGCGGGATCGACCCGCCCTGGCCGAGCAGCACCATGTCGTGGCCGAACGCCTCGTGCATGGCGCCGCGCATGGCGTCGTACGCGGGGCCGTCGGTGCGCGCCCGGAACGGCGGGCCGACCGCCTCGCGCTCGACCCGGACGTCGACGCCCCACGGCGTCGCCGCCTCGATGTGCCGGACGAGCGCCTCGTACGCCTGCTCGGGGTCGGTCCCCGGCGGGATGCGCAGGTTGAGCCGGGCGCTCGTGCGCGGCACGATCGCCGCGGTCGAGCCGACGACGGGCGGGCAGTCGATGCCGAGGACCGTGAGCGCGGGACGGGCCCAGAGCATGTCGGAGACCGTGCCCGACCCGAGCAACGCCCGCCTCTCGGCGAGCCCGGCGTCGGCGCGGAACGCCTCGGGCGCGTACTCCTCACCCGTCCACGTCTGCTCGTGGTCGAGGCCCCGGACGGTCGTGTCGCCCTTCTCGTCGCGCAGCGACGCGAGGACGAGGACGAGGGCGGCGAGCGCGTCGGGGGCCGGGCCGCCGAACATCCCGGAGTGCAGCTCGGTCGGCAGCGCGTCGACGTGGACGACGACGTTGACCATGCCGCGCAGGCTCACCGTGACGGCCGGCACGCCGACGGCCGCGTCGCCCGTGTCGCACACGAGGACCGCGTCCGCCCGCAGCAGGTCGGGGTTGTGGACGACGAGGTCCTCGAGGCCGCCGGTCCCCTGCTCCTCGGACCCCTCGACGACGAGCCGGAGGTTGACCGGGACGTCGTCGCCGAGCGCCCGCAGCGCCGCGAGGTGCATGACGATGTTGCCCTTGCAGTCCGCGGTGCCGCGGCCGTACCAGCGCCCGTCGACCTCGGTGAGCTCGAAGGGCGGGGTCCGCCAGGCGTGGTCGTCGAGCGGTGGCTGCACGTCGTAGTGGGCGTAGAGGAGCACGGTCGGGGCGTCCGGGTCGGGGCCCGGACGCGAGCCGACGACCGCGTCGCTGCCGTCCGCGGTGGTGTGCAGCGCGACGTCGGCGAACCCGACGTCGCGGAAGGCGTCGGCCACCCACCGGGCGGCCTGCGCGCACCCCTCGGCGGGGAACTGCCGGGGGTCCGCCACCGACGCCATCGCGACGAGCTCGGCGAGCTCGGCCCGGACGCGCGGCATCTGCTCCGTCACGCGCTGCGTCATGTCCACCGCTCAGCTCCTCACCACGTCGGCGGTCCTGAGGTCGTCGAGGTACGCGCGGACGTCCTCGAGGTGCTCAGGGCAGTAGATGCTCATGACGGCGACCTGCCCCTCGAACAGTCTGCTGTCGACGATGACGGGCCGCGCGCCGGGCCCGGACGCCCCGTTGGTGAGCATGGCGAGCAGCGTCGACCGCCGCAGCGCGGTACCGGGATCGGCGCAGACCGACCCGCCGTCGTCGCCGAGCACGCGGGCGACACGCTCCACGGAGGGCAGCCGCTCGACGCCCGCGGCCTCGAGGGTCGCGACGAGCTCCTCCGCCTTCTGCGTCGCGGCCGCCTGCTCCCGAGCCTGCCGGAACGCCAGCAGCGCGATGGCGGTGAGCACGACGAGCACCCCGATCGCCACCCAGTACAGGACGCGGTCCGCCCGCGTGGTGCGCACGCTCTCGTCGCTCACGGCTCCACCACCTGCCCCGCCGCGTCGGGCAGCTTCCACGACGGCTTGCGCAGCCGGTAGAAGAGGAAGGGCACGAGGAGCCCGAGGCCGAGCGCTCCGCCGCCGACGATGAGGAAGTAGACGAACGGGTTCTCGCCGCCGAACTGCGACGGCGGGACGAAGCCGACGAGGAGCGCGGCGAGCGAGGCCGCGAAGCCGACGCCGCACAGGCCGACGAGCATCGGTGCCCGGTAGCCGCGGGGGTGGTCCGGCTCGCGGCGCCGCAGCCTCACCGCGGCGACGAACATGAGCAGGTACATGATGAGGTACACCTGCGTCGTGATGACCGAGAAGATCCAGTAGGCGCTCGAGACGTTGGGGATGAGCGCGTAGCCCAGCGCGATGACCGTCGTGACGATCCCCTGGACGACGAGGATGTTCTGCTGCACGCCGTGCTTGTTGAGCCGCTGGAGGAACGGAGGGAGGTACCCCTCCTCCCGGGAGATGAGCAGCAGGCCCTTCGACGGGCCTGCGAGCCACGTGAGCATGCCGCCGAGCGAGGCGGCGACGAGCATGACGCCGAAGACCGGCGTCAGGCCTCGCACCCCGAACTGGGCGAACACCGAGTCGAACGCCTGCATGACCCCGGCGGTGAGCGACAGCTCCTCCGCGGGCACGACCCAGCTGATGGCGAGCGCGGGCAGGATGAAGATGAGCAGCACCATCCCCATCGCGAGGAACATCGCCTTGGGGAACTCCTTCGCCGGGTTCTTCAGCGACCCGACGTGGACGGCGTTCATCTCCATGCCGGAGTACGACAGGAAGTTGTTGACGATGAGGACGAGGCTCGCCAGCCCCGCCCACGCCGGCAGCAGGTGGTCGGCGTCCATGGGCGCCGCGGGCGTGTTGCCCTGGCCGAGGAAGACGACGCCGAGGGTGACGAGCACGACGCCCGGGACGAGCGTGCCGATGATGAGCCCGCCGCTGGCCAGCCCGGCGACGCCGGACGTCCCGCGCGACGAGACCCAGACGCCGGACCAGTAGACGACGACGATGACGCACGCCGTCCACACGCCGCTCGACGCGAGCGCCGGGTTGATGACGTAGGCGAGCGTGCTCGCCACGAAGCCGAGCAGGCTCGGGTAGTAGAAGATCGTCATCGCGAACTGGCACCACACGGCGAGGAAGCCCATGGGCCTCGAGATGCCGCGGGCGACCCAGTTGTAGACGCCGCCCGTGTAGCCGGAGGCGAGCTCCGCGGAGACGAGCGACGTCGGCAGGAGGAACACGACCGCCGGCACGAGGTAGAGGAAGACGCACGCCAGGCCGTAGACGGCCATCGTCGGTGCGGCGCGCAGGCTCGCGACCGAGCTCGTCGTCATCATCGCGAGGGCGACCCACGAGATCCACCGCGTCGCCGGCGCGACGGTGCGCGCCTTCGCCGCCGGGACGGGCCGGTCGACCGGGTAGTCCATCGCGCTCATCGACGCCTCCTCGGTGCAGGGGTCCGGTCACCGTCACCGTCACGGGTGCGCCGCGTGCGCACCTCACCCCCCACGGGTGAGCCCGCCGTGGTGGGTGGTCGGCCGACGACCCGCAGCTCGCGGGGTGACGTGTCGAGCCGGCGGACGCCGTCCGCGGTGACGCGGGCCATCCGTGCCGCGTGCTCGGCGAGGGTGAAGGGCACCGCGGAGCCGGTCGTCATGCCACTCCTCCTGCCGCGGGCCGCGGCCCGCGGGTCGCCGCGACGACCGGGTCCGGCAGCGTGATGAGGTGGGCCG
>JAEXEM010000311.1 GCA_023401045.1 Actinomycetes bacterium | reverse complement strand
GGTGCCGGGCCCGCGGTCGCACCCGGGCGGCGTGCGGCCCTGCTCGGGGTCGTCCTGTTCGTCGCCGGGTTCTCCGCGGTCTTCGTCGCGTTCGGCGCCCTCGCCGGGTCGCTCGGCGCGGTGCTGTGGCAGTGGCAGGACCCGCTGAGCCGCGTCCTGGGTGCGCTCACCGTCGTGCTCGGCCTCGCCTTCGTCGGGGCCGTGCCGTTCCTCCAGGCCGACCGGCGCCGCCGGCTCGCACCGCGCGCCGGCCTCTGGGGCGCCCCGCTGCTCGGCCTCGCGTTCGGCCTCGGCTGGACGCCGTGCATCGGCCCGACGCTCGCCGCGATCCTCACGCTGTCGCTCACCGGCGGCTCGGCGGGACGTGGTGCGCTGCTCGCGGCGGTGTTCTGCGTCGGGCTCGGCCTGCCGTTCGTCCTCGTCGCGCTCGGCCTGCAGCGCTCGCGCACCGCCCTCGGGTGGCTGCGCCGGCACCGGCTCGCCGTGCAGCGCACCGGCGGGGTGCTGCTCGTCGCCCTCGGTCTCGCACTGCTCACCGGGGTGTGGACCACGTGGGCCGGGTGGCTGCAGGGGCTGCTCACCGGTGGAGACCCGTTCGTGCCGGTGCTGTGAGGGACGAGATGAGCGAACGCACGACCTACCGCCCGGACGGGCTCGACGACGCCTTCGCCGACGAGCCGGCCGTCGCACCCGACGCCGGCGCACCGTCCGGCCCCACGACCCTGCCCGCCCTCGGTGTCACCGGCTGGGCGCGGTGGGCCTGGCGGCAGCTGACGAGCATGCGGGTCGCCCTGCTGCTGCTCGTCCTGCTCGCGGTCGCCGCGGTGCCCGGCTCGGTGCTGCCGCAGCGCCCGCAGAACCCGGCGGGTGTCGTCGAGTACCTCACCGAGCACCCGACGGCCGGGGAGTGGCTCGACCGGCTCGGGTTCTTCGACGTCTACACCTCGGTCTGGTTCTCGGCCGTCTACCTGCTGCTCTTCGTCTCCCTCGTCGGGTGCATCGTGCCGCGCACGCGGGTCCACCTCCTCGCGCTGCGCGGTCGCCCGCCGCGCACGCCGCGACGGTTCGGGCGCTTCCCCGCCCAGGGGGGCGGCACGTCCGCCGACGCGCCGGAGGACGTCGTCCGACGCGCCGCGACCGCGCTGCGCCGCGGTCGGTACGGCCTGCCCGGCTACCGGGTCGACGTGCACGACGAGGGTGCCGGCACGTGGTCGGTCTCCGCCGAGCGCGGCTACCTGCGCGAGACCGGCAACCTCGTGTTCCACCTCGCCCTGCTCGGGCTGCTCGTGTCGGTCGCGACCGGCCAGATGCTCCACTACCGGGGGCAGGCGATCGTCGTGCAGGGCACCGGCTTCGCCAACGTCCAGGCGGCGTACGACACCTTCGAGCGCGGCAGCGCCTTCGACCCGGCCGACCTCGAGCCGTTCACCATGCGTCTCGACGAGTTCGAGTCCGCGTTCGACCCCGTCACGCTCCAGTCGCGCGACTTCACCGCCCACGTCACCGTCACCGAGCCGGGCGGCGAGCCGACGGAGCGCACCATCAAGGTCAACCACCCCATCGTCGCGGGCGGTGCGAAGGTCTACCTCCAGGGCAACGGCTACGCGCCCGAGGTGACGGTCCGCGACGCCGCGGGCGAGATCGCCTTCGCCGGGCCCGTGCCGTTCCTGCCGCAGGACGACGTCTACACGTCGCGCGGCGTCGTCAAGGTGCCGGACGTCTCCGGGGGGCAGGACCAGGTCGGCCTCGTCGGCTTCCTCCTGCCCACCGCGTTCGAGGCCGCCGAGGGTCTGTGGCGCTCGGTCGACCCGCAGCCGGCCGACCCGCTGCTCGTGCTGTCGGTGTGGTCCGGCAACCTCGGGCTCGACACCGGCGTGCCGCAGAACGCCTACCGCCTCGACGAGTCCCGCATGACGCAGGCCGTCGACGCCGCCGGCGACCCGGTGACCCTCTACCTGCGCCCCGGCGAGAGCGTCGAGCTGCCCGACGGCCTCGGCACGCTCACCTTCGACGGCCTGCCGCGGTTCGTCGCGCTCGACCTGCGCCACGACCCGTCGCTCGCGTTCGTGCTGACGTTCTCGCTGCTCGCGCTCGCCGGGCTCACCGCCTCGCTCTTCACCCCGCGCCGTCGCGTGTGGGTGCGGGCCGCACCCGGAGCCGGTGACGGCCCCGAGGCTACAGTGGTCACCGCCGCCGGCCTGGCGCGTGGCGACGACGTGGGGCTGCAGCCCGAGCTCGACCGTGTTCTCGCCGACGTCCTCGGCACCCCTCCCGACCCGCCGCAGGAGCGGCCCGGGTCCGTCCCCCAGGAAGGCAGCAGATGACGACCGCCGAGCTGAGCGACCTCTTCGTCTGGTCGTCGGCGACCGCGCTGACGATCGCGCTCATCGCGTACTCCGTCGACCTCGCGCGCATCTCCGAGGCGGCCCGCGCCGCGAAGGAGGCGCTCGCGATGCGCGTGCCCGTGAGCGTCGGGGCACCCGACGCACCCTCCGACGCCTCGGCGGACGCAGCGGCGGAGCCCGTCGTCGGCAGCCGCCGGGCCGCCGGCATCGCGCAGTCCACGCTCGTGCTCGGCACGCTCCTGCTGCTCGTCGCGGTCGTGCTGCGCGGCGTGGCCGCCCGCCCCTGGCCGCCCGCCCACAAGTACGAG
>JAEXEM010000306.1 GCA_023401045.1 Actinomycetes bacterium | reverse complement strand
AGCCCACCTCGTGCCGGTCTACGCCCGCGCGGGCGCGTGGGACGTCGGGGCGCTCGAGCGGGCGACCGCGCGGGCGCCGCGGCGGCTCGTCGAGACGTGGGCGCACGAGGCCTCGCTCGTGCCCCCGTCGACGTTCCGCGACCTCGGCTTCAAGCACGCCGCCCACCGTCGCCGCGTCGAGCGCGACGGGCTCCGGGCCGCGCTCGCCCCCGAGCTCGACCGCGTGCGGGCGGTCGTCGACGAGCGCGGGCCCTCGACCGCCCGGGAGGTGCAGGACGTGCTCGGCGGCGACACGAGCCGGTCGGACGCGTGGGGCTGGGCGTGGACGACGACGAAGCGCGCACTCGAGCACCTCTTCTACGTGGGTGAGCTGACGACCGCCGGCCGCACCCCGCAGTTCGAGCGCCGGTACGACCGTCCCGACCGCGTGCTGCCGCGTGACGTGCTCGCCGCACCGGAGCCGGACGAGGCGGACGCCCGGCGCCGGCTCGTCGAGGTGGCGGCCCGGGCGCAGGGTGTCGCGAGCGTGCGGTGCCTCGCCGACCACTGGCGGACCGGGGTCCAGCCGACACGGACCGCCGTCGCCGAGCTCGTCGAGGAGGGCGTCCTCGTGCCCGTCGAGGTCGAGGGCTGGCGCGGCCCGCTCGTGCGTCACCGCGACGCGGTCGTGCCGCGCCGGGTCGACGGGCGCACGCTCGTCAGCCCGTTCGACCCGCTCGTGTGGGAGCGGAGCCGCACCGAGACGCTCTTCGACCTGCGCTACCGCATCGAGATCTACGTGCCCGCGCACGCCCGGGTGTGGGGGTACTACGTGCTGCCGTTCCTCCTGGGGGACCGGCTCGTCGCGCTCGTCGACCTCAAGGCCGACCGGGCGTCCGGCGTGCTGCTCGTGCACGCCGCGCACCGCTCGCCCGGCCCGGCCGGCGACGTGGGCGCCGGTGCGCCGCCGGACGGTGAGGTCGCCCACGAGCTCGCGGCCGAGCTGTGGACCGTCGCACGCTGGCTCGGTCTCGCGGACGTCCGTCCCGGCCCCGAGGCACGCGGCGACCTGCTCGCCGCCCTCACTCAGGAGCTCACGGCCACCAGCCCGTGACCACCCGGCCCACACCGGACGGCACCTCGCCTACGATGGTCGGGCCCGGCTGTGCGGTCGGGTCACACGCATCGCCCCGACGCACCGCGCGGACGGGCGCCAACGACGTCGGGAGAGTTGCGTGACGGCGATCCTCGAGAAGGTCCTGCGGCTGGGTGAGGGGCGCGTCCTCAAGAAGCTGTCGGGCATCGCGGCCCAGGTCAACGCGCTGGAGGACAGCTTCCTCGGCCTGTCCGACGCCGAGCTGCGCGAGGAGACCGACCGCTTCAAGGCGCGCCTCGCCGACGGTGAGACGCTCGACGACATCCTCCCCGAGGCGTTCGCCGCCGTCCGTGAGGCCTCGCGTCGCACGCTCGGCCAGCGGCACTTCGACGTGCAGCTCATGGGTGGTGCGGCCCTCCACCTCGGCAACATCGCCGAGATGAAGACCGGTGAGGGCAAGACGCTCGTCGCCACCGCACCGGCCTACCTCAACGCGCTCACGGGCAAGGGCGTCCACGTCGTCACCGTCAACGACTACCTCGCCGGCTACCAGGCCGACCTCATGGGCCGGGTCTACCGGTTCCTCGGCCTGACGACCGGCACCATCCTGTCCGGGCTCACCCCGGCGGAGCGGCGCGAGCAGTACGCGGCCGACATCACCTACGGCACGAACAACGAGTTCGGCTTCGACTACCTGCGCGACAACATGGCGTGGAGCGTCGACGACCTCGTCCAGCGCGGGCACAACTTCGCGATCGTCGACGAGGTCGACTCGATCCTCATCGACGAGGCGCGCACGCCGCTCATCATCTCCGGCCCCGCCTCGGGCGACGCGAACCGTTGGTACGGCGAGTTCGCCAAGGTGGCGCGGCGCCTCGTGCGCGAGCAGGACTACGAGGTCGACGAGAAGAAGCGGACCGTCGGCGTGCTCGAGCCGGGCATCGCCCGCGTCGAGGACTACCTCGGCATCGACAACCTCTACGAGTCCCTCAACACCCCGCTCATCGGCTTCCTCAACAACGCCATCAAGGCGAAGGAGCTGTTCAAGCGCGACAAGGACTACGTCGTCATGAACGGCGAGGTGCTCATCGTCGACGAGCACACCGGCCGCATCCTCGCCGGGCGCCGCTACAACGAGGGCATGCACCAGGCCATCGAGGCCAAGGAGGGCGTGGCCATCAAGGCCGAGAACCAGACGCTCGCCACCATCACGCTGCAGAACTACTTCCGCCTGTACTCCAAGCTCTCGGGGATGACCGGTACCGCCGAGACCGAGGCGGCCGAGTTCCAGGGCACGTACAAGCTCGGCGTCGTGCCGATCCCGACGAACCGCGACATGGTCCGCATCGACCAGAAGGACCTCGTCTACAAGGGCGAGGAGGGCAAGTTCGACGCCGTCGTCGCCGACATCGTCGAGCGGCACGCCAAGGGCCAGCCGGTGCTCGTCGGTACGACGAGCGTCGAGAAGTCCGAGCTGCTGTCCGCCAAGCTGAAGAAGCAGGGCGTCCCGCACGAGGTGCTCAACGCCAAGCAGCACGCCCGTGAGGCGGCGATCGTCGCGCAGGCCGGCCGCAAGGGCGCGGTCACGGTCGCGACGAACATGGCCGGTCGAGGCACCGACATCATGCTCGGTGGCAACGCCGAGTTCATGGCGGTCGCCGACCTCGCCGCGCGGGGGCTGGACCCGGCCGAGAACGCGGAGGAGTACGAGGCCGCGTGGCCCGACGCCCTCGAGAAGGCGAAGGCTGCCGTCGCGGCCGAGCACGACGAGGTCGTCGAGCTCGGCGGGCTCTACGTCCTCGGCACCGAGCGTCACGAGTCGCGCCGCATCGACAACCAGCTGCGTGGCCGCTCCGGCCGTCAGGGCGACCCGGGTGAGTCCCGGTTCTACCTGTCGATGCAGGACGACCTCATGCGCCTGTTCAACTCCGGGCTCGCCGAGTCGATGATGGCGCGTGCCGGGTTCCCGGAGGACATGCCGCTGGAGTCGAAGATCGTCACCCGCGGCATCCAGTCCGCGCAGGCCCAGGTCGAGGCCCGCAACTTCGAGATCCGCAAGAACGTCCTCAAGTACGACGACGTCATGTCCCGCCAGCGCGAGGTCATCTACGACCAGCGCCGCCGGGTCCTGCAGGGCGAGGACCTCGAGGAGCAGGTCAAGCACTTCCGCGAGGACGTCCTCACCGACTACGTCACCGCGGCGACCGCCGAGGGGCGCCCGGAGGAGTGGGACCTCGACGCGTTGTGGACCGCGCTGCGGGGGGTCTACCCGATCTCCATCACGGTGGACGAGGTCGTCGAGCAGGCCGGCGGGGAGACCCGACTGTCCGCGGAGCTCATCACGCGCGAGGTGCTCTCGGACGCCGAGCACGCCTACGCGGAGCGCGAGGAGAAGCTCGGCGCGGACAACATGCGCCAGCTCGAGCGGCGTGTCGTGCTGTCGGTGCTCGACCGCAAGTGGCGCGAGCACCTCTACGAGATGGACTACCTCAAGGAGGGCATCGGCCTGCGGGCGATGGCCCAGCGCGACCCGCTCGTCGAGTACCAGCGCGAGGGCTTCCAGCTCTTCAACGCGATGACCGACGCCATCAAGGAGGAGTCCGTCCAGTTCCTCTACAACCTCGAGGTGCAGGTGCAGCAGCCGGACGCGCCGGCCGTCAGCGCCGACTCCGCCGCCGCGGCTGCCGCGACCGCCGGGGCGGCGCTCGGGGCACCGTCCGACGGCGCGGCCGCACCGCAGGAGGCCGGCAACCAGTCCTCCGGCCGGCTCGTGGCCAAGGGCATCGACGGTCCGGCCGAGCGGGTGCCGCTGCAGTACTCGGCGCCGTCGGCGGACGGTGACGACGCGGTCGTCACGCGCTCCGAGGGCGGGTCGTCCCGCTCGGGCGGGCCCGCGGCCGGCGGTGCCAACCGTGCCGACCGTCGCAAGCAGGCCAAGCAGCGCAAGCGCTGACAGGTGACGACGGGGCCCTGCGCACGCTCGTGCGCAGGGCCCCGTTCGGCTGCCAGGGCCTCGTCGGGCTGCCAGAGGCCCGTCCGGCTGCCGGTCGTCCGGCTCGCCGCAACCCCACGGCTGATCGCACGACCGGGGCGGCGGAGCCCGTCCCGCCTCGCGCGTGGACTGCCGGTCAGCCGATCTCGAGCGTCGTCACCCGCCACGCGCCGCGGTGCGACTCGAGCCGGAGAGCGACCGCGCGGACCCGGACCCCGTCGTCGACGACGAGGCACGCCTCCGCCGTGTGCGCGTCGAGCGGGCACAGCCGTACGCGACGTGCCGCCGGGCGGCGGGCGTGAGCGAGCACCCCTGCGCGTCGCACGAGCGACGCGCGCTGCTGCAGGCCGTCGAGCACCTCGGGCGCGAGCCACCGCGCGAGCTGGGCGGCCGGCCGACGTCCCAGGACCACCTCGACGCACGCGAGGCCCACGCCGTGCGCGAACCGACCTGGGTCGACGGCAGGGGCGTCCCCACGGTCCTCCTCCTCACCGGGGGTGACGGACGCGACGAGCCGGGCCACACGCTCGGTGAGCACCGGGGGAGCGCCCGGCGGCGGCGCGCCGGTGGGGCGGTGCCCGGGCGTGACCGTCGGCACGAGCCGCAGGCGCGCTCGACCCCGCCGTGCCCCCTGCTCGTCGGGCACCCGACCTGCGTCGCGGGTCGGTGCCGGTGTGCCTTCCGCCCCTCCCGCCGAACCGGTGGTGGATCGGCGGCCAGCGTCCGGGGCAGGAACGTCCCCGCCGGACCGTGATCGCTCACGGCGCTCGGGCCGTGCGGCGTCGGGGAGCGGCGTGGCGGCCGCGCGGGCGTCGCGCAGCGCCGTCGGTGCGGCCGGCCGTGCGAGGCGGGTCGGTGCCGGGTCGAGACCGCGGAG
>JAEXEM010000277.1 GCA_023401045.1 Actinomycetes bacterium | reverse complement strand
GAGCACCGGTGCGCCGAGGCCGGCGGCCACCGCGACGACGAGCACCAGCCACGGCCAGCCCCGCCTGCGCCGGGTGCGGGTGCGGGACTGGCGGGTGGCAGGACGGGGCACGGCCGTCACCCTGCCGCAGCCGCCGGCCGTGGTGGCCGAGCGACACGTGTGCTGTGCGTCTCGCGGTCCACGTGGGCCCGGTGGACGCGACGACGGCGGGTGCCCGGAGAGTCGTGCCCCCGCCACCGCGGGGTCGAGCGGGTCAGGCCGGTCGTGCCTCGTGGCCGGCCCGACCCCGGGTGCGCTCGCGCTCCTTGAGCTGCGCCTCGTGGACGTGCCGACGGCCGGCGAGCAGCTCGTCGCGGACCCGGCGCTCGGCGTCCGCGAAGGCCCGGTGGTACCCGTCGTCGAACTCCTCGACGACCTGGAACGTCCACCGCCCGGGCAGCACGTTGCGCCCGACGACCTCCGCGCGCACCTCGTCGGCGAGCTCGCCGTGGCCGGCCGCCTCGAGGTCGTCGAGCGCCTCCTGGAGCTCGGCGTCGGCGCGCCCGACGAGCCGGTGGAAGGCGTAGAGCATGCCGCGCGCGTGCTCGACGACCTCGAAGGCCGCCGTCACACCGCCCACGGCGGCGACGGTCGCGTCGTCCACGCCCTCGGGCGGCAGGTGGCGCTCTGCGGGACCGTCCGGCTGCTCGTCCATGCGCCCCACCCTGCCGAGCCGGGCGCGTTCCTGCACGTCGTGCGCGGGGGCGCCGCGCCGGGGGGACATTGGTCCGGTGGCCGCTCACCCGCGCGGGGGGCATGCTCGTCCGGACGGGTGGGCACCTCGCCGTGCCGCAGCGTGCCCGCCCGGATCTGCACGCACGCCGGAACCCGCACCTTCGGAGGGGGACGATGGCCGTCAACGACACCCGGACCGGTGCGCCCGGGCCACGGGGACTGCTGCGGCGCAAGTCCGTCGAGGACTCGCTCGCCGCGATCGACGACCCGGAGCGTCGGCTCCACCGCACCCTCACCGCGTGGGACCTCGCGGTCCTCGGGGTCGCGGTCGCCGTCGGTGCCGGCATCTTCTCGGTCGGGGCGACCGCCGCGGCCAACTACGCCGGGCCGGCCGTCATCGTCTCGTTCCTCATCGCCTCGGTCGTCTGCGGCCTGGCGATCATGTGCTACGCCGAGTTCGCCTCGACGATGCCGGTCGCCGGGTCGGCGTACACGTACTCGTACACGTCGATGGGCGAGATCGTCGCCTGGATCATCGGCTGGGACCTCATCCTCGAGATGCTCCTGGCCTCCGCGGTCATCGCGAAGTTCTGGGGCGTCTACCTCGCCGACGCGTTCAGCCTCTTCGGTATCGACGTCCCCGCCGAGGTCTCGGTGCTCGGGGCGGACGTCGCGTGGGGCCCGGTCGCCATCACCGCGCTGTTCACCGTGCTGCTCGCCATCGGCACGCGGCTGAGCACCCGCGTCAACAGCGTCTTCACGATCCTCAAGGTCGGCATCACGATCTTCGTCATCATCGCCGGCTTCTTCTACGTCAAGGCCGAGAACTGGACGCCGTTCGTCCCGCCGACGCAGGCCGCGGACGAGAGCCGCGGTGCGCTCGAGCAGCCGCTGACGAGCTGGCTCACGGGCGGCGACCCGACGATGTACGGCGTCATGGGCATCCTGTCCGGGGCGGCGCTCGTGTTCTTCGCGTTCATCGGGTTCGACGTCGTCGCGACGACCGCGGAGGAGACGAAGAACCCGCAGCGCGCCGTGCCGCGCGGCATCCTCGGCGGCCTCGCCCTCGTCACCGTCCTCTACGTGCTCGTGACGATCGTCGTCACCGGCATGGTGAGCTACACCGAGCTCGCGCAGAGCGACGCCCCGTCGTTGACGACGGCGTTCGTCCTCGTGGGGGCGGACTGGGCCGGGAAGGTCATCTCCGTCGGCATCGTCCTGGGGCTGACGAGCGTCCTCATGGTGCTGCTGCTCGGGCTCACGCGCGTCGTCTTCGCGATGAGCCGTGACGGGCTGCTGCCGCGGTCGCTGTCGAGGACGTCGCCGCGGTTCGGCACGCCGCTGTGGCTGCAGATCGGCGCCGGTGTCGTCGTCGCCCTCATCGCCGGGCTCTCGGACGTCGAGCTGCTCGAGGAGATGATCAACATCGGGACGCTGTCGGCGTTCGTCCTCGTGAGCTTCGGCGTGCCGCTGCTGCGCCGCTCCCGCCCCGACCTGCCGCGCGGGTTCCGGGTGCCGTGGTCGCCGGTGCTGCCGGTCATCTCCGGCCTCGCGTGCATCTGGCTCGCGCTCAACCTCACGACGCTCACGTGGATCCGGTTCCTCGTGTGGGTCGTCGTCGGGCTGGTCGTCTACGCGGTGTTCTCGTACCGGCACTCGATGCTCGGGCGGGGCACGCCCGTGAGCGTCGTCGAGACGGAGCCGCCGGGCGACGGGCTCACGAGCTGACGCGGACCCCCGGGCGGCGCTGCCGCCCGGGCAGCGGTCCCGTGCGCCCGGTCGACCGGGGTGAGGCGCTCAGCGGCACGGCGTCACCTCACTCGACGGGGGTGAGGACGAACACCGGGATGACCCGCTCGGTCTTCTGCTGGTACGCGGCGTAGTCGGGCCACGCCTCGACGGCGCGCCGCCACCACAGGTCGCGCTCCTCGCCGGTCACCTCGCGCGCCGTGTAGTCCTTGCGGACCGGACCGTCCTGGAGCTCGACCAGCGGGTGCTCGACGAGGTTGTGGTACCAGACGGGGTGCTGCGGCGCGCCGCCGAGCGAGGCGACGACGGCGTACTGCCCGTCGTGCTCGACGCGCATGAGCGGGGTCTTGCGGATCTTCCCGCTGCGGGCGCCGAGGGTCCACAGCACGACGACCGGCCGGTCGCGCAGGGTCGTGCCCTGCGTGCCGCCGGAGCTCTCGTACAGCTCGACCTGCTGACGGGCCCAGTCGGACGTGGAGGGGGCGTACTCACCGGTGAGAGGCATGCCACTGGCCAACACGGGCCCGGCGCGTGCTGTTCCCCTCCCGGCGTGTCGGCAGCGGCTCGCCGCCCGGCTGCGCGCGCGGGCGCGTCCCGTGAGGATGGCTGTCGTGCCGCTGCCCCCGTTCGTGTCCCGTCCCGTCGCCGACCCGCGTGCCGTCGTCCAGGGCGACACCTGGCGCATCACCGTCCTCACCGAGGGCCTGCTGCGGCTCGAGCACGCCCCGGACGGGGTGTTCGAGGACCGCGCGTCGACGTTCGCGCTGTTCCGTGAGCTGCCGGTGCCGGAGCACCGCGTCGTCGACACCGGGACCCACGTCGAGGTGGTGACGTCCCGGCTGCGCCTCACGTACGACAAGGGGCCGTTCTCGCCGTCCGGGCTGTCGGTCGCGGTGCTCGGCAACGTCACGTCGTGGCACTCGGTGTGGCGCTACGGCCTCGACACCGACGACCTCAACCTCGGCGGCACCGCCCGCACCCTCGACGAGGCCGACGGCGCGGTGCCGCTCGAGCCGGGCGTCGTCGGGCGCGGCGGGTACGCGGTCGTCGACGACTCCCGGTCGTTCGTCCTCGACGGCGGCTGGGTGGTGCCGCGCGACGGCTCCCGCACGGACCTCTACGTCTTCGCCTACGGCCTCGACCACGCCGAGGCGGTGCGGGCGCTCTACGCGGTCTCGGGCCGCCAGCCCGTGCTGCCGCGGTGGGCGCTGGGGAGCTGGTGGAGCCGGTACCACCGGTACACGGCCGAGGAGTACCGCGCGCTCATGGAGCGGTTCGCCGCGGCGGGCGTGCCGTTCTCCGTCGCGGTGCTCGACATGGACTGGCACGTCGTCGACGTCGACCCCGCCCTCGGCAGCGGCTGGACGGGGTACACGTGGAACCGGGACCTCTTCCCCGAGCCCGCGGACTTCCTCGCGTGGCTGCACGAGCACGGGCTGCGGGTGACGCTCAACGTCCACCCGGCCGACGGCGTCCGCCGCCACGAGGACGCCTACCGCGCGATGTGCGAGGCGCTCGGCCTCGACCCGCAGGCCGGTGACCCGGTGGCGTTCGACGTCACCGACGAGGCCTTCCTCACCGCGTACCTCGACGTGCTGCACCGCGGCCTCGAGGCCGAGGGCGTCGACTTCTGGTGGGTCGACTGGCAGCAGGGGGCGCACTCGCGGCTCGCGGGCGTCGACCCGCTGTGGATGCTCAACATCGCGCACTTCCTCGACAACGCGCGCGAGGGTCGCCGGCCCCTCACCTTCTCCCGGTACGCCGGGCCGGGGTCGCACCGCTACCCGGTGGGGTTCTCGGGCGACACCGTCGTCTCGTGGGCGTCCCTGGCGTTCCAGCCCGAGTTCACCGCGACCGCGGCGAACATCGGGTACGGCTGGTGGAGCCACGACATCGGCGGGCACATGTTCGGCGCCAAGGACGACGAGCTCGCGACCCGCTGGGTGCAGCTCGGGACGTTCTCCCCGGTGCTGCGGCTGCACTCCTCGGACAACCCGTTCATGACGAAGGAGCCGTGGGCGTACGGCCCCGAGCACGAGCAGGTGCAGACGCGCTACCTGCGGCTGCGGCACCGGCTCGTGCCGTACCTCCACACGATGAACCACCGCGCGGCGCGCGACGGCGTCCCGCTCGTCACGCCCGTCTACCACCGCTGGCCGCGCGAGGACGACGCCTACCGGGTGCCGCAGCAGTACTGCTTCGGCACCGAGCTGCTCGTCGCACCCGTGACGGAGCCGCGCGACCGGGAGTCGCTCACCGCGCCGGTGCGGGCCTGGCTGCCGGACGGCGTGTGGGTCGACGCCGTCACGGGCCTCGCCTACGACGGCGGCCGGCAGGTCGTCCTGCGGCGCCCGCTGGCGTCCCTGCCGGTGCTCGCCCCGGCCGGCGCCGTCGTGCCGCTCGACGGTGCGCAGGTGCCC
>JAEXEM010000196.1 GCA_023401045.1 Actinomycetes bacterium | reverse complement strand
GCGTCGAGCTCGGCGGCGGGGGGTGGCGCAGCCCCGAGCAGCAGATCGCGCTGCGCCGGGCGCACTGCGGCCCCACCGACGCCGACGTCTACGAGAAGCGGGCGTCGGAGTGCACCCCGAGCACCGCGCGCCCGGGCACGTCGCGGCACGAGCGTGGCCTCGCGATCGACTTCACGCAGGGCGGCCGCACCCTCGGTGCGCGTTCCACCGGGTACGCGTGGCTCGTCGAGAACGCGGCGCGCTACGGGCTCGAGAACCTGCCCGGCGAGCCGTGGCACTGGAGCGTCGACGGGTCCTGAGCGCCCTACGCTGGGGGCCGTGAGCGAGAGCCCCGCCCCCCTGACACCGGTGAGCCAGGACTACCTCAAGGTGATCTGGGGCGCGCAGGAGTGGGGCAGCACGGCGGTGACGACGAAGCTGCTCGCCGCACGCCTCGGTGTCGGCGCCTCGACGGTCTCCGAGACCGTCAAGCGCCTGGCGGACGCCGGGCTCGTCAGCCACCGTCCGTACGGCGCGGTCGAGCTCACCGACGAGGGGCGCGCGCACGCCGTGGCGATGGTGCGTCGCCACCGGCTCATCGAGACGTACCTCGTCGAGCGGCTCGGCTACGGCTGGGACGAGGTGCACGACGAGGCCGAGGTGCTCGAGCACGCCGTGAGCGACCGCTTCGTCGAGCGCGTCGCCGAGGTGCTCGGGCACCCGGAGCGCGACCCGCACGGCGACCCCATCCCCACGGCGGACGGTGCGGTCCACCTGCCTGACGCCCACGTCATGTGGGAGGTCGCCGCGGGGGAGTACCGGGTCGCGCGCATCTCCGACGCCGACCCCGAGCTGCTGCGCTACCTCGAGGAGGTCGGCCTCGTGCTCGACGCGCAGGTGCGCCTCGACGAGCGCCGCGCGCTCACCGGGGTGGTCAGCGTCCACATCGACGGCGTCACGGACACGGTCGAGCTCGGGGAGGTCGCGGCGCGCGCGATCTGGCTCACCACCCGGGACTGACGGGCACGGGGGCGTGGCCGGGCCTCGATAGGATCGACGAGTGAGCGACCAGTCCCCGCAGCCGACCCCTGACGACGTCCCGTTCCGGTACACCGCCGCCCTCGCGCAGCAGATCGAGCTGCGCTGGCAGGACGAGTGGGAGAAGCGAGGCACGTACTTCACCCCGAACCCCGTCGGGACGCTCACCGACGCCGCAGGCCGGCACGCCGAGCCCGGCTCGCGGCCGTTCTTCGTCATGGACATGTTCCCGTACCCGTCGGGTGCGGGCCTGCACGTCGGGCACCCCCTGGGGTACATCGCCACGGACGTCGTCGGCCGTTTCCGCCGGATGTGCGGCGACAACGTGCTGCACGCGCTCGGCTTCGACGCGTTCGGCCTGCCGGCCGAGCAGTACGCGGTGCAGACCGGTCAGCACCCCCGGGTGACGACCGAGGAGAACATCGCGATCATGCAGCGCCAGCTGCGCCGCCTCGGCTTCGCGCACGACCCGCGCCGCTCGTTCGCGACGATCGACCCGGACTACGTGCGCTGGACGCAGTGGATCTTCCTGCAGATCTTCGACTCCTGGTACGACGAGGACGCGGTCCGTCCCGACGGTGGCACGGGCCGAGCCCGCCCGGTCGCCGAGCTCGTCGCGGAGTACGAGGCCGGCACGCGCGCGCTGCCCACCGACGTCGAGGGCGTCACCGAGGGCGCCACGTGGGCCGACCTCGACGCGGCCACCCGCCGCCGGGTCGTCGACTCGCGCCGCCTGGCCTACCTGTCCGACACCCCGGTCAACTGGGCGCCGGGCCTGGGCACCGTGCTGGCCAACGAGGAGGTCACCTCCGAGGGGCGCTCCGAGCGCGGCAACTTCCCGGTGTTCCAGCGCAACCTGCGGCAGTGGAACATGCGGATCACCGCCTACGCCGACCGCCTCACCGACGACCTCGAGCGCATCGACTGGCCCGAGAAGGTCAAGGCGATGCAGCGGCACTGGATCGGCCGCTCGACCGGTGCCCGGGTGCGCTTCTCGGTGCTGGGCGGCGAGCGCCTCGAGGTCTTCACGACGCGCCCGGACACGCTGTTCGGTGCGACGTTCCTCGTCGTCGCGCCCGAGCACCCGCTGCTCGACGAGGTCCCCGCGCAGTGGCCCGACGGCACCGAGTCGGTGTGGACCGGTGGTCACCGCACGCCGGGTGACGCGGTCGCGGACTACCGCCGGACGGCGTCGGCGAAGACCGCCCTCGAGCGCCAGCAGGACGCCGGCCGCAAGACGGGCGTCTTCACCGGCCACCTCGCGACGAACCCCGTCAACGGCGAGCTGCTGCCGGTCTTCACCGCCGACTACGTCCTCATGGGCTACGGCACCGGCGCGATCATGGCCGTGCCCGGTGGTGACGAGCGCGACTTCGAGTTCGCGCAGGCGTACGACCTGCCGGTGATCCACACCGTCGACGCGCCCGAGGGCACCCCGGAGGGCGCGCGCACGGGAGACGGCGTCGTCATCAACTCCTCGAACGACGAGATCAGCCTCGACGGCCTCGGGATCGACGAGGCGAAGGAGCGCATCGTCGCCTGGCTCGAGGGCAAGGGCGTCGGGGAGCGCACGGTGACGTACCGGCTGCGCGACTGGCTGTTCAGCCGCCAGCGCTACTGGGGCGAGCCGTTCCCGGTCGTCTACGACGAGGACGACACGCCGATCCCGCTGCCGGTCTCGCAGCTGCCCGTCGAGCTGCCGGAGGTGCCGGACTTCTCGCCGCGCACCTACGACCCGGAGGACGCGAACTCCGAGCCGGAGCCGCCGCTGGGCCGCAACACCGACTGGCTGTACGTCGAGCTCGACCTCGGTGACGGCCCCAAGCGGTACCGCCGCGACGCCAACACCATGCCCAACTGGGCGGGCTCGTGCTGGTACTACCTGCGCTACCTCGACCCGCGCTCGGACGACGTGCTCATCGACCCGGCGCTCGAGGAGTACTGGATGGGCCCGGGGCACGGCTCGCAGCCCGACGGCTCCACCGGTGGCGTCGACCTCTACGTCGGCGGGGTCGAGCACGCCGTGCTCCACCTGCTCTACGCCCGGTTCTGGCACAAGGTCCTCCACGACCTCGGCCACGTGCGCAGCGCCGAGCCGTTCCACCGCCTGTTCAACCAGGGCTACATCCAGGCGTACGCCTACACCGACGCCCGCGGCGTGCACGTGCCCGCGGCCGAGGTCGTCGAGGACGAGTCGTCCGCGACGGGGTACACCTGGCAGGGCGAGCCGGTGAACCGCGAGTACGGGAAGATGGGCAAGTCGCTCAAGAACGCCGTCTCCCCGGACGAGATGTACGAGGCCTACGGGGCCGACACGCTG
The DNA here is from genome assembly GCA_023401045.1 of Actinomycetes bacterium. Classification (GTDB taxonomy): domain Bacteria; phylum Actinomycetota; class Actinomycetes; order Actinomycetales; family Cellulomonadaceae; genus Cellulomonas. The sequence continues at coordinate 997 of JAEXEM010000196.1, read as the reverse complement.
CGCGTCTACGAGATGTCGATGGGTCCGCTCGACCTGTCGCGCCCGTGGGAGACGCGCGCCGTCGTCGGTGCGCAGCGCTTCCTCCAGCGGCTGTGGCGCAACGTCGTCGACGAGCGCACCGGCGAGGTCGTCGTCGTCGACGACGAGCCGTCGGTCGAGACCCTGCGCGTGCTGCACCGCACGATCGCCGACGTCCGCGAGGACATGGAGGCGATGCGCGTCAACACCGCGATCGCCAAGCTCATCGTCCTCAACAACCACCTGACGACGCTCGACCGCGCGCCGCGCTCGGCCGTCGAGGCGCTCGTCGTCATGACGGCGCCGGTCGCGCCGCACGTGGCCGAGGAGCTGTGGGAGCGTCTGGGCCACGGCGAGTCCGTCGTGCACGCGTCGTACCCGCAGGCCGACCCGCAGTACCTCGTCGAGGACACGGTGACGTGCGTCCTGCAGGTGCAGGGCAAGGTCCGCGGCCGCGTCGAGGTCCCGGTCTCGGTCTCCGAGGACGAGCTGCGCGCCCTCGCGCTCGCCGACGCGGGCGTCCAGCGCGCGCTCGCCGGGCGTGACGTGCGCACGGTCGTCGTGCGGGCGCCCAAGCTCGTCAACGTGGTGCCGGCCTGAGCGCCGCACGGGTCGCGGTCGTCACGGACTCGACGGCCGCGGTCCCGGCGGAGCTCGCCGGGCAGGTGGGTCTGCACGTCGTCCCGCTCGACGTGGTCGTCGACGGCGTGCGGTACACCGAGGGCGTCGACATCACCCCCGAGCAGCTGCTGCGCGCCCTCGAGCGCGGGGCGAGGGTGACGACGTCGCAGCCGCCGCCGTCGGCGTTCGCGGCCGCCTACGAGCGCGCCGCCGAGCAGGGCGCGCACGAGATCGTCTCGGTGCACCTGTCCGGTGAGCTCTCCGGCACGGTGCGGTCGGCGCGGACGGCCGCGACCGTCAGCCCGGTGCCGGTGCGGGTCGTCGACTCGCGGACCGCGGCCCTCGGGCTCGGCTTCGC
>JAEXEM010000239.1 GCA_023401045.1 Actinomycetes bacterium | reverse complement strand
CGGCACGACCGTCCCGGCGCCGCCACCCGCCGCACCGGCACCCTGAGCGGGCCCACCCCGTCAGGGGGGCGGCCCGGCGGCAGCGCCGGGTCCGGCTGTGCCGTCCGGCCCGGCCCGGTTCGTCAGCAGGCGCAGCGCGGTGCCGACGTAGACGAGGTTGACGATCATGTGGGCGGTGACGACGAGGCGTGCCGCCGCCCCCACCGGCGTGATGTCGCCGAACCCGACCGTCGAGACGACCGTCACCGTGAAGTACAGCGCGTCCGTCGAGGTCTCGATGCCGTCGAACTGCCCCGGCGCGTGCGTCGCGATGGCGTCGTACGTCACCGCGAAGAGCAGGACGAGCACGTAGAGCACGGTGAGCACCGCCTCGCCCCGGGCGGCGAACGAGCGGTCCGCTCGTGCACCCCGCAGGGCGGCACGCACGAGCACGACGAAACCGGCGAGCGCGACGAGCGACCCGAGCCAGCGGGCGCCGGTGACGGGGTCGTCGAACGGCCCGCCGGGTGGCAGCAGGTAGTAGCACGTCGTGAGCAGCAGCAGCATGAGGCTCGTGCGCCGGACGAAGCGCAGGACCTCAGGGGTCCTGCCCGGCGCCGCGCCGGCGGCCGGCGGCGTGGACATGGCGGCTCCCGGTGTCGTCGTACCCCCGCACCGGCCGAGGCCGGGCGACGGGCGGTCGCGGCCTCAGACCGTCGTGACGTCGCGGCCGTGCACCGTGAGGGCCCAGATGACGACGACGTCGAGCGCGATGACGGTCATGCTCCAGAACGGGTAGTACGGCAGGAACGCGAAGTTCACCAGGGCGCTGACGGCGGCCAGCACGACGCCGACGACGCGAGCCCACAGGCGGCCCGAGAGGACGGCGATGCCGGCGACGACGACGAGGACGCCGACGACGAGGTGGACCCACCCCCACGCGGTGACGTCGACCTCGAGGAGGTAGTTCGGCAGCGCGACGAAGAAGTCGTCCTGGAAGAGGGCCACGAGGCCCTGGATGGCGTTGAAGCCGCCCACGACCATCATGAGCACCCCGGCGAGCACGGAGACGCCTGCGGCGAAGGCGTTCGGCGCCCTCGTCGTGGCTGGGCTCGTCCCCGCTGCGTGCTGCGATCTGGTCTGCTCGCTCATGACGGGTCCTCTCGGTCGCTGCTCTGCTCCGTCGCTGTGCGGTCGCCGGACACCTCGACCGTCGGCGTCGCCCCCCGCCGGCGTCGTCGCGCAGCCCGGAGGAGATCGCGGCCGGGTGCGGTGGGGCCGGCCCGCCCACGCGGGCGCGACGGGCGGTGCGGCGCCGACCGGTGGTGCGGTTCTCACCCGTATCGGACGATGGCGCGGCGCTCGCCGCTGCCGACCCTGGGACGACCGGGACCGGACGAGTGCGAGGTGGTCGGCGTGACGACGGAGGACCTGGAGGACCTGGGCCCGATCGACTACATGGTGGTCGAGTTCCCCGGCGGTCGGATGACGGGCGAGGGCCTGCCGCTGCTCGCCGACCTCGTGGACCGCGGGATCATCCGGGTCCTCGACCTGCTCTTCGTCAGCAAGGGGCTCGACGGCTCGGTCACCGGCGTGCGCCTCGCCGACCTCGACGCCGACGGCACGCTCGACCTCACGCTCTTCGACGGGGTGCGCTCCGGGCTGCTCGGCGACGAGGAGATCGTGGAGGCCGGCTCGGTCCTCGAACCCGGCAGCGCCGGCGGCATCCTCGTCTACGAGAACCGGTGGGCGGCGCCCTTCGCGGCCGCTCTGCGCCGTGGCGGGGCGCAGCTCGTGGCGAACGGCCGGATCCCCGTGCAGGCGCTGCTCGCCGCCGCCGAGGCCGCGGAGCCCGTCACCTGAACGCGCGTGCCCGCTGCGCGACGTGGCGGGCACCCAGCGACGACAGCACCGACAGACGTGCAGGAGAGGGAAGGAGTGCCGCGATGCCAGGGCTTCTCCGAGGGGTCGCACGGACCGCGGTCGTCGCCGGGACCGCGACCGCGGTCTCCAACCGCGTGTCCCGTCGTCAGGCGGGGCGGTGGGCCGCGCAGGACCAGGCCGCGCAGTACCAGGCCCAGCCGTACCAGGCCCAGCCGTACGAGGCTGCGCAGCCGGCGGCACCGCCGGCGCCCACCGCGCCGGACCCTGTCGGCACGAGCTCGCGGCTCGACCAGCTCGAGCAGCTCGCGCGGCTGCGGGACCAGGGCGTGCTCAGTGACGCCGAGGTCGCCGCGGAGAAGGCGCGGATCCTCGGCACGTGACGACGTCGGCGACAGGGGGCTGCCACCTCCGCGCCGCGCACACCGTGGGAGGGACGGATCATGTCGGTCTGGGACGTCGTGTGGCTCATCGTGGTCACGTACCTGTTCGTCGCGTACCTCATGGCGCTGTTCTGGGTGCTCTCCGACGTCTTCCGGGACCCGAGGACCGGAGGCGTCGTCAAGGCGCTGTGGACGATCGCCCTCGTCCTCGTGCCCGTCCTCACCCTCCTCGTCTACCTCGTGGCCGACGGCTCGGGCATGGCCGACCGGAGCGTGCGGCGCGTCCGCGCGGCGCAGGAGGCCCAGGACGGGGACGTCCGCGAGGTGGCGGCGACGGCGCCGTCCGCCCGCGCCGCGACCCCCGTGGAGCAGATCGCGCAGGCGAAGGCCCTGCTCGACTCCGGGGCGATCTCGGCCGACGAGTTCCGCTCGATGAAGGCCGCGGCGCTGGCCGCACCCGCGGCTCCGGCACTCCCGTGAGGCCTGCGGGCCGCGGGGGCCGCTCACCCGCCTGGGGGGACGGGTGACGCCCCCGCGGCTCGCGGTGCCGTGCCGGTGGGACCCGGGGGCCGGCGCATGACGAGCGGGCAGCGCACGAGCCGTGCGACGGGCGTGCTGGTCGCCACGTGCCTGTCGACCCTCGTCGTCAACGCCAACACCTCCGCGGTGAGCATCCTGCTCCCGGCGATCAGCACGGACACCGGCACCCCTGTCGAGACCCTCCAGTGGGCGGTCACGGGGTACTCCCTCGTGGGGGCCGCGACGATCATCACGTCGGGCTCGTTGGGGGACGTCTTCGGGCGGCGCCGGGTCTTCCAGCTGGGGCTCGCGCTGTTCGTCGTGTCGTGCGTGCTCATCGCGCTGTCCAGCGAGGGCGCCGGGGTCATCGTCGGGCGCCTCGTGCAGGGCGCCTCGGGCGCGACGATCCTCGCGTGCGGCCTGAGCCTGCTGTCCGTGGCGTCCGACGGCGAGACGCAGCTGCGGTGGGTGTCGCTGTGGGGTGCCGCCGCCGCGGTCGGGGCGGCGGCGGGCCCGCTCCTCGGGGGCTTCCTCGTCGACGTCACGGGGTGGCAGGGGCTGTTCTGGGTCGACGCGGCCGTCGGGGTGGTGTGCATGGCCGTCACCCGCGCCGGGGTCGCGGAGTCGCGTGACCCGGCCCGGCCGCGCTCGGTCGACTACCTCGGCACGGTGCTCGTCGGGCTCACGCTGGCGGCGCTCGTCCTCGGGGTGAGCAAGAGCGGGGACTGGGGCTGGGTGTCCGCCGGGACGATCACCTGCCTCGCGGTGAGCGTCCTCGCCGGGTACCTGTTCGTGCTCGTCGAGAAGCGCGTCGCCGTCCCGCTCGTCCACCTCGAGGTGCTGCGCAACCGGGTGCTCGTCGGGTCGACGCTCGCGATCCTCATCGGCGCCGGGACGATCAACGGGCTGATGTACCTGCTCAGCCTCTACTTCCAGGACCCGGTGGCCCTCGGCTTCAGCCCGCTCCAGGCGGGGCTGGCGACGCTGCCCGCCACCGTCGGCCTCGTCGTCACCGCGCCGCTCGTGCCGCGGCTCGCGGCGCGGTTCGGCGGCCGGCAGGTCATCGGTGCGGGCTTCGCGCTGACGACGGCGGGGTTCGTCGTCGTCGGGCTCACACAGCCGTCGTGGCGGTACGTCGCCTTCCTGCTGCCGCTCGTCGCCATCGCCGTCGGCATGGGCCTGTCGAACGGGCCGTCCTCGTCCGCGGCCACGGCGTCCGTCCCCGAGGAGCAGGTCGGTGAGGCGTCCGGCATCTCCAACATGGCCCGGTACGTCGGGGCGGCCGTCGCGACCGCCGTCGCGGCGACCGTCTACGCCCAGGTCGACACCGGGCGCCAGGCGGCCGGTGCCGCACCGGCCGACGCGCTCGCCCGTGGTCTCGCGGCCGCGGCCTGGGTGATGGCCGTGCTCAGCGCGCTCGGCATCCTGCTCGCCCTCGTCGCGATCC
>JAEXEM010000189.1 GCA_023401045.1 Actinomycetes bacterium | reverse complement strand
GCGCAGCAGCGCCCCGGGCTCGGTGCCGGCGTCGCCGTCCGCGGGTGCCGCGCGACGCGGGACGACCGCGGCGACGAGGGCGGTGACGAGCACGACGACGACGGCGGGGACGAGCAGCGCGACGGATCCCACGGTGACCTCCTGACAGTCAATGTATCGATAGTTTGACACATAAGACGTGGCCGCCGACACCCCCGACCTGTCCGACCCCCGACGTACGATGGTCGCCATGACCGAGCCGACCACGCCCTCAGGACCCGACGACCCGTTCGGCCCGCAGGGCGGCACGTCGGTGCTCGAGCGCGTCGAGAGCCACGAGCAGGTCGAGCCGGGGGACCACGAGCGCTTCTCGCACTACGTGCGCCGCGAGAAGATCATGGAGTCCGCCATGACCGGCAAGCCGGTCGTCGCGCTCTGCGGGAAGGTCTGGGTGCCCGGCCGCGACCCGAACAAGTTCCCCGTGTGCCCCGCGTGCAAGGAGATCTACGAGGGTCTGCGCGAGCCGCAGGACGGCGAGGGCGACCAGGGCTCCGGTGGGGGCGGTCGCGGCTTCTTCGGGTTCGGGCGGGGCAAGGGCTCCGGCTCGGGCGGCGCGTGAGCGCGGCCCGCCGCACCGCCGCCAGCGCCACCCCGCACACCCCGCAGCACCCGTCGTCGTCGGCGGCCTCACAGCTGCCGCCGGCGTTCCCGGCGCGTGCGCCGTGGGGTGCTGCCGGGAGCCTGCGCGCCTGGCAGGCGGAGGCCGTCGAGCTCTACCGGCAGCGCGCACCGCGCGACTTCCTCGCGGTCGCGACGCCGGGCGCCGGCAAGACGACGTTCGCCCTGCGGATCGCCACCGAGCTGCTCGAGGCCCGCGTCGTGCGGCGCGTGACGGTCGTCGCGCCCACCGAGCACCTGAAGAAGCAGTGGGCGGACGCGGCGGCGCGCGTCGGCATCCGGCTCGACCCGCGGTTCACCAACGCCCAGGGGCGGCACGGTGCCGGGTACGACGGCGTCGCCGTGACGTACGCGCAGGTCGCGAGCAAGCCCGCGCTGCACGCGGCACGGACGGCGGCCGAGCGCACGCTCGTCATCCTCGACGAGGTCCACCACGGCGGTGACGCCCTGTCCTGGGGCGACGCCGTGCGGGAGGCGTTCGAGGGTGCGACGCGGCGCCTGGCGCTCACCGGCACACCGTTCCGCTCCGACACCGCGCCCATCCCGTTCGTCACGTACGCGCCGGACGGCCAGGGCATCCGCCGCTCGCTCGCGGACTACACGTACGCCTACGGCGACGCGCTGCGCGACCACGTCGTGCGTCCCGTCATCTTCCTGTCCTACTCGGGCTCGATGCGCTGGCGCACGAAGGCCGGCGACGAGGTCGCCGCGCGCCTCGGCGAGCCGCTGACGAAGGACATGACGTCCCAGGCGTGGCGCACCGCGCTCGACCCGAACGGCGAGTGGATCCCGGCGGTCATCGCCGCCGCCGACCGGCGCCTCACCGAGGTGCGGCGCACCGTCCCCGACGCCGGCGCCATGATCATCGCGACGGACCAGACCGACGCGCGTGCCTACGCCGGGCACATCGCCCGGATCACGGGGGAGTCGCCGACCGTCGTGCTCTCCGACGACGACGGCGCGAGCGACCGCATCGAGGAGTACTCCGCGTCGGACTCGCGCTGGCTCGTCGCGGTGCGCATGGTCTCGGAGGGGGTCGACGTGCCCCGGCTCGCGGTCGGCGTCTACGCGACGAGCACCGCGACCCCGCTCTTCTTCGCGCAGGCCGTCGGGCGCTTCGTGCGTGCCCGCAAGCGGGGGGAGACCGCCTCGGTCTTCCTGCCGAGCGTGCCGCAGCTCCTCGAGCTCGCGGCGTCGCTCGAGGTCGAGCGCGACCACGCGCTCGACAAGCCGACGAACGGCTCGGAGGACCCCGAGGGCGACCTGCTCGCGATGGCCGAGCGGGCGGAGCGCAGCGCCGACGCCGTCGGCCCCGACGGCGTCGCCGGGTCGTTCCAGGCGCTCGACTCGCAGGCGTCGTTCGACCGCGTGCTCTTCGACGGCGGCGAGTTCGGCACCGAGGCGGCGGTCGGCTCCGACGAGGAGCTCGACTTCCTCGGCCTGCCGGGCCTGCTCGACGCCGACCAGGTGACGACGCTGCTGCGCCAGCGGCAGGCGGCCCAGCAGACCGGCCGGCGCGCGGCGCGCGAGGACGTGCCCGAGGTCGTCGACCACCGGCGGCAGGCGGAGCTGCGCAAGGAGCTCGCGCAGCTCGTCGGGGCGTGGGCCCGCCGCACGGGGCAGCCGCACGCGACCGTCCACACCGAGCTGCGACGGCGCTGCGGCGGTCCCGAGGTGCCGCTCGCGGCACCCGAGCAGCTCGAGGAGCGCATCGCGCTGCTGCGCCGGTGGTTCGTCGGCAAGCGCTGAGCACCTCTCGGTCGTCTCAGGATGCGGACGATGAGAACGGCATGAAAGCGCAGGTCAGCGCGCTGGACGGGTGACCACATACCAGCGGCTGGCCGCCTCGCAACTCGACCGTTCGACATGCCGGGCGACGGGATCGCTGCCACGCTCTCTGCGTGTCGCACTCCGGTCCACGCCGGGGTGTCCCCCTACCGGGGGTCGACCAGCGCGGACGCGCTCTCGGCCCTCGCACAGAGAGAGGTGGTCTCCATGCCGTCCTGGCTCATCCTCATCCTCGTCGGTGTCGCCCTCGTCATCCTCGGGGTCGCCACGCCGATCGGCCAGTTCCTCATCTGGATCGGTGTCGCCGTGCTCGTCGTCAGCCTCATCCTCGGGCTCGTCGGCCGCGGTCGGTCCCGCATCTAGCACCGACCGGACGGTCGGCACCCCCTCCGCCGACCGACCACCACCCGGGCCGGGTCGCCTCATGGCGCCCCGGCCCGCGGTGCGTCCGGGGTGCGGTGCGTCCGGGGTGCGACGCCGCCGGGGACGCCTCCGCACGTGCACCTGTCCCGACCGCGTGGGCCGGCCCGGTCGTCGGGCGGCAGGTCGGGGCCGTCCTCCCGCGTCAGCCGACGGGCAGCTCGACGG
>JAEXEM010000163.1 GCA_023401045.1 Actinomycetes bacterium | reverse complement strand
GTCCCCGGGCGCCGGCTGCACGTCTGGGCGCACGGCGACCTGCCGGCCGCCCGGGCGACGGCGGCGGCGACCGGGATGGTCGTCGTGCGCGAGCTCTGGAAGATGTCCGTCGACCTCGACGAGCACCCGCCGCCGCCCGCGACGCTGCCGCCGGGCGTGACGGTCCGCGCATTCGTCCCGGGGCAGGACGAGGAGGCGTGGCGGCGTGTCAACGCCCGGGCCTTCGCACGGCACCCCGAGCAGGGCCGCATGACGTCGGCGGACCTGCGCGCACGGGAGGCGGAGCCGTGGTTCGACCCCGCCGGCTTCCTCCTCGCCGAGCGCCGCGGCCAGCTCCTCGGGTCGGTGTGGACGAAGGTGCACACCGACGGGGACGACGGGCCGGTCGGCGAGATCTACGTCGTCGGCGTCGACCCGGACGCCCAGGGCCTCGGCATGGGACGCGCCCTCACCGCGCTCGGGCTCGGCCACCTCGCCGACCGCGGCCTGCGGACCGTCATCCTCTACACCGGCGCGGAGAACACCGTCGCCGTCCACACGTACGAGCGCGCCGGGTTCCGGCGCAGCGCCGTCGACGTCATGTACGGCCCGCCGCAGCACGTCGCCACGTCCCCGGGCACGCCGTCGCCCGAGGACGACACGACGAGTTCACCCGGCGATGCCACGATGGGCTCATGACCGACGCCCCTGCGATGGACCCGGCGCTCGCCGAGCGCATCGCCGAGCACGTCGAGACGCCGGACGGCACGTGGCGCCCCGAGGGCCAGGAGCTGCCCGCCGACCGGTTCCTCGACCGTGAGCTGTCCTGGCTGGCCTTCAACCAGCGGGTCCTCGAGCTCGCCGAGGACGAGACCCTGCCGCTGCTCGAGCGGGTGCGCTTCCTCGCGATCTTCGCCTCCAACCTCGACGAGTTCTTCATGGTCCGGGTGGCGGGCCTCAAGCGCCGCATCGCCACCGGCATCGCCGTGACCGCCGCCTCGGGGCTGTCCCCGCGGCAGGTCCTCGAGGCGATCAGCGAGCGCGCGCACGAGCTCATGGCCCGGCACGCCCGGGTGTTCGCGGACGACGTGCAGCCGGCCCTCGCGGCGGAGGGCATCACGATCGTCCGCTGGGACGACCTCGGCGAGGCCGAGCAGGACCGTCTCCACAAGTTCTTCCGTCGGCAGATCTTCCCCGTGCTCACGCCGCTGGCCGTCGACCCGGCGCACCCCTTCCCCTACATCTCGGGGCTGTCCCTCAACCTCGCGGTGAGCGTCGTCAACCCGGCGAGCGGCAAGGAGCACTTCGCGCGCGTCAAGGTGCCTCCGCTGCTGCCGCGCTACGTCGCGGTCGACGCCTCGGGCCGCCCGTCCGCGCCCGACCAGTCGACGGGTGCCCCCGAGAAGGGCCCGATGTCGTTCGTGCCGGTCGAGGACGTCATCGCCCAGCACCTCGACATGCTCTTCCCCGGCATGGAGATCCGCGAGTTCCACACGTTCCGGATCACCCGGAACGAGGACGTCGAGGTCGAGGAGGACGACGCCGAGAACCTCCTCAAGGCGATGGAGAAGGAGCTCCTGCGGCGCCGGTTCGGCCCGCCGGTGCGTCTCGAGCTCGCCGAGGGCATCAGCCCGCGCGTGCGCAAGCTCCTCGTGCGCGAGCTCGGCATGTCCGAGGACGACGTCTACGAGCTGCCCGCACCGCTCGACCACACCGGTCTCAACCTCGTCGCCGACCTCGACCGGCCGGACCTGCAGTACCCCCGCTTCGTCCCGGCGACCCACCGGTACCTGGCGGAGGTGGAGTCCGCGACGCCCACGGACGTGTTCGCCGCCATCCGGGCGCGCGACATCCTCCTCCACCACCCGTACGACTCGTTCTCGACGTCGGTCCAGGTGTTCCTCGAGCAGGCCGCGGCCGACCCCGCGGTGCTCGCCATCAAGCAGACGCTCTACCGGACGTCGGGCGACTCCCCCATCGTCGACGCGCTCATCGACGCCGCGCAGGCCGGCAAGCAGGTCCTCGCGCTCGTCGAGATCAAGGCGCGGTTCGACGAGCAGAACAACATCGAGTGGGCACGCAAGCTCGAGCAGGCCGGGGTGCACGTCGTCTACGGCATCGTCGGGCTGAAGACGCACTGCAAGCTCTCGCTCGTCGTCCGGCAGGAGCCCGACGGGCTGCGCCGCTACAGCCACGTCGGCACCGGCAACTACCACCCGAAGACCGCGCGGCTCTACACCGACCTCGGGCTGCTCACGGCCGACCCGGACGTCGGCCAGGACCTCACGCGGCTGTTCAACCAGCTCTCCGGGTACGCGCCGAAGTCGCGCTTCCACCGGCTGCTCGTCGCGCCGCGCTCGGTGCGCACCGGGCTCGTCGAGCGGATCGACCGGGAGGCCGCGGCCGCCCGCCGCGGCGACCCGGCGTGGATCAAGATCAAGGTCAACTCGATGGTCGACGAGGCGACGATCGACGCGCTCTACCGTGCCTCGCAGGCCGGGGTCCCCGTCGACATCAACGTGCGCGGGATCTGCGCGCTGCGCCCCGGGGTACCGGGCCTGTCGGAGACCATCCGGGTGCGCTCGATCCTCGGGCGGTTCCTCGAGCACTCGCGGGTCTTCGCGTTCGCGCACGCCGACGCGCAGGACGACGGGTTCGAGGGGCCCGAGGTGTTCATCGGGTCCGCCGACCTCATGCACCGCAACCTCGACCGGCGCGTCGAGGCGCTCGTGCGGGTGTCCGACCCCACCCAGGTGACCGAACTCATCGAGTACCTCGACGAGACGATGGACGACGGCACGTCCTCGTGGCACCTGCAGCCGGACGGCGAGTGGGTCCGCCACCACGTCGGCCCGGACGGCCCGCTGGTGGACCTCCAGGAGGTCCTCGTGCACCGGCAGAGGCGGCGTCCCGGCGCCGCCCGGTGAGCCCGGCCGGCGCCCGACCCGTCGAGGCGGCCGGTGCCCTCGTGTGGCAGGTACGGCAGGGTCGGTTGCAGGTCGCCCTCGTCCACCGCCCGCGCTACCGGGACTGGTCGTGGCCCAAGGGCAAGCTCGACGCCGGTGAGACGGCGCCCGTCGCCGCCGTGCGCGAGGTCGAGGAGGAGACGGGGCTGCCCGTCGTCCTCGGGCTGCCGCTGCCGGGGCTGCAGTACCGGGTCGCCGACGGCCGGCTCAAGCTCGTCCACTACTGGGCCGCCCAGGTCGCCGGGCGCGGGTGCGCGACGGCCCTCGGTGCACGCCCGCCCGTGCCGCACGCCGAGCGCTCGGAGATCGACCACTGGGAGTGGTTCGACGCCGACGCCGCCGCCCGGCGGCTCACCCGGCGGGCCGACCGCAAGCCGCTCGACGCGCTCGTCGAGGCGCACGCCAAGGG
>JAEXEM010000104.1 GCA_023401045.1 Actinomycetes bacterium | reverse complement strand
GGGCTGGACCTCCGGGTCCCGGGGCGCCAGGCGGTCGGCGTCCGCGAGGTCGGAGGTGATCGACGCGATCCCCGCCTCGAGCCGCGCACCGACGGCCGCGAGGTCGGTGCCCGCGGAGTCGACGGCGTCGAGCAGGGTCGTCACCTGCCCGAGCGCCTCCTCGGCGGCGCGGGCGAAGCCGACCGCGGCGCCCTTGTCGCCGGCGGCGGACCGCTCGGCGGCCTGGTCGAGGGCGCCGTCGGCCTCGCCGAGCAGCCGCTCGGCCTGGTCGGGGTTGGCCGCGACCGACGCCAGCGCCGACGCCGGGTACCGCTCCGCCAGCGCGGCGAGCGACGCGCGGGCCGGCTCGACGCGGGACCGCAGCCGCTGCTCCTCACGACGGTGCGCCGCGACCGCGTCGTCGACGCGCGCCTCGATGGCGCGCATCTCGTCGAAGGCGTCCTTCTGCGCGTCGAGCTGCTCCTCGACCTGCGCGCACAGGCGCAGGATCTGCGCGGACGTCGCCCGCACCTGTGCCTCGGTGTCCGGCACGTCGTCGTCGAGGGTCTGGCGCAGCCGGAACGCCTCGGTGAGGGTCTGCTTGCCCGTGGCGAGCACCCGCTCGAACTCCCGCGTGCTGTCGGGGCCGAACTGCGCCTGCGCGAAGCCGAGCTCCTCCTCGGACGATCGCAGCGCGTCGTCGAGCGCGACGAGCGCCGACGCGGACCGGCGGTCGAGCTCGGCGGTCGGCAGCGCGGCGTACTCGTCGGCAGCCGTCGCCACCCGGGTCGCCCCGGCCGTGTCGCGCATCGCGCCCTGCTGGGCGGGGCGGCGGCGGATGAACGTCGCGAGCAGGACACCGCCGATGACGACGAGCCCGAGCAGCAGCACGACGGTGAACAGCCCGCCGCCGGACGAGCCCGTCCCGCTGTCGGACGTGCCCGTCGCCGCGGCGACGATGCCGTCGGCGGCCGTGACGGCGGCACCGTCCCAGTCGTCGCCGCCGAGCTCGGTCTGGACGTCGGACGCGATCGCCGACAGCTGGGACCCGGAGAGGTCGCCGACCTGCTCGGGAGCGAGCGTGTACTGCCGCTCCTCGACGGCCACGGCGAGCACGAGGTCGCTCGACCCGAGGCCCGAGTCCTCGGCGGTGCGCTGCACCCAGGTGGTGGGGGACAGCCCGTCGAAGGTGTCGACGTACACGACCGTGAGCCGGTACGGCGTCTGCGACTGCACGCGGTCGACCGCGTCCTGCACACGTGTGGTGTCGGTGAGGACACCGGCGGGGTCGACGACGGTCTCACCACGCAGGTCGAACGGCGGGTCGGCCGCCGCGCCCGTCGCGCCGGCGAGGACGAGCACCGTCCCCACGCCGACGGCGGCCAGCGGGGCCAGACCCCGACGCAGCGTGCTCACAGGTCGATACTTTCCCAGGGCCACATCCGTGGCAACGGCGGCGGGGCCGCTCTGGTTCCGCCACCGGGGCGACCCGGGTCACCCGGTCGGCGCACGGGCGGGCACCGTGCGTCTCGGCATCCGGGCCGCAGGCCCCTCACGCGTGCCGGACGCAGGTCGTCGCCGTCGGCCGGGCGGCCAGACGCGCCGGGTCGATCGGCTCACCACCGACCGCGCAGACCCCGTACGTCCCCGCGTCCAGACGCCCGAGCGCGGCGTCGACCTCCGCCACCCGCCGCCGGGTGTCCTCCTCCAGCGCGCTCACCTGAGCCCGCTCGAACGCGATCGTCGCGCCCTCGGGGTCGTGCTCGTCGTCCGCGTTCGCGCCCCGGGCCGCGTCGACGACGTCGGTGCGCTGGGCGCCGAGCGCCGCGAGCCGCTCCACCGCCTCGGCGCGCAGGGTCAGCAGCCGCTCGCGGGTGGCGGTGGCGTCGGGGATGTCCACGACGTCAGTCCAGCACGAGGGGGTGACAGGTCACCTGCCGGGGGCGGCGGGTGCTGCTTCGCGATGGCCTTGCGGTTCAGCGGTCGTGCGGAGCCCAGGTCCTCTCTGCTCTCTGGTCGGACCTGGGCTCCGCCCGGTGCCCGGCGGGTGCGCTGCGCGCCCCCACCGTTCACCGGGCTGCGCCCAGGTCCTCCGCATCAAGAATCGTGTAGGCGTACCCCTGCTCCGCCAGGAACCGCTGCCGGTGGGCGGCGAACTCCTGGTCGACGGTGTCGCGGGCGACAACCGTGTAGAAGTGCGCGGTCTTGCCGTCGGCCTTGGGACGCATGATCCGGCCGAGGCGCTGGGCCTCCTCCTGGCGGGACCCGAACGACCCCGAGACCTGGATGGCGACGGACGCCTCCGGCAGGTCGATGGAGAAGTTCGCGACCTTCGAGACCACGAGCTTGGTGATCTCCCCGGTGCGGAACGCGTCGAACAGCCGCTGCCGCTCGCGCACCGTCGTCTCACCGGTGATGAGGTCCGCGCCCAGGTGCTCGGCGAGCTCGTGGAGCTGGTCGAGGTACTGGCCGATGACCAGGGTCTGCTCGCCCTCGTGCCGGGCGACGATCTCGTCGACCACCCGGTTCTTGCCCGAGGCGGTCGCCGCGAGCCGGTACCGGTCCTCCGGCTCGGCCGTCGCGTACGTCATCCGCTCGTGGTCCGGCAGCGTGAGCCGCACCTCGACGCACTCCGCGGGGGCGATGTACCCCTGCGACTCGATGTCCTTCCACGGCGCGTCGAACCGCTTCGGCCCGATGAGCGAGAACACCTCGTCCTCGCGGCCGTCCTCCCGCACGAGCGTCGCCGTCAGCCCCAGCCGGCGGCGCGCCTGGAGGTCGGCCGTCATCCGGAAGATCGGCGCGGGCAGGAGGTGCACCTCGTCGTAGACGATGAGGCCCCAGTCGCGGGCGTCGAGCAGCTCGAGGTGCGTGTAGACGCCCTTCCGCTTCGTCGTCAGCACCTGGTACGTCGCGATGGTGACCGGGCGGATCTCCTTGCGGGTCCCGGAGTACTCGCCGATCTCGTCCTCGGTGAGCGTCGTGCGCCTCACCAGCTCGTCGCGCCACTGCCGCGCCGAGACGGTGTTCGTCACGAGGATGAGCGTCGTCGTCGAGCTCTTCGCCATCGCACCCGCACCGACGAGCGTCTTGCCGGCCCCACAGGGCAGGACGACGACGCCCGAGCCGCCGTGGAAGAAGCCCTCGACGGCCTGCTGCTGGTAGGGCCGCAGCGCCCAGCCGTCCTCCTGCAGCGCGATCGCGTGCGCCTCGCCGTCGACGTAGCCGGCGAGGTCCTCCGCCGGCCACCCGAGCTTGACGAGCACCTGCTTGAGGTGGCCCCGCTCCGAGGGGTGGACGACGACGTCCGTCTCGTCGATGCGCGCACCGAGCAGCCCGGCGGTGCGCTTCGAGCGCGTCACCTCGGCGAGCACGGCCGGGTCGAGCGCGTGCAGGACGAGCCCGTGAACCGGGTGCTGGACGAGCTGGAGGCGCCCGTAGCGGGACATCGTCTCCGCGACGTCGACGAGCAGCGCGTGCGGGACGGGGTAGCGCGAGTACTCGAGCAGCGTGTCGACGACCTGCTCGGCGTCGTGCCCGGCGGCGCGCGCGTTCCACAGGCCCAGCGGGGTGAGCCGGTAGGTGTGGACGTGCTCGGGGGCGCGCTCGAGCTCCGCGAACGGGGCGATGGCGCGTCGGCACGCGTCGGCGAGGTCGTGGTCGACCTCGAGCAGCAGCGTCTTGTCGGACTGGACGATGAGCGGGCCGTCGGGCACGCGGTCTCCCTCGGGGTCGGGGCGGTGGTCGGGCGGCTGAGGTCGGTCGGCTGGGGTCAGTCGGCGGGGGTGGCGTCGGCGATGCGGTGGACGGCGACGGTGAGCTCGGCCTCGCGCTGCGGGTCGAGCGCCCGCAGCCGCCCGCCGTCGACGCGCAGCGGCCGCACGAGCCGGCGC
>JAEXEM010000035.1 GCA_023401045.1 Actinomycetes bacterium | reverse complement strand
GAGCAGGCCCGCGCGGCCGGGCTGCGTCCCGTCGTGCGGCACCTCGGCGCCACCGCGGCCGTCCTCGGGCTGCGCGGTGTGGCGTTCGACCTCTCGCGGGTCGGTGCCGGGCTCGTCGGCATCGACCCCACCGGCCGCTACCCGGTGCTGCGGGGCACCGCACGCGTGACGGCACCCGTCGTCCAGGTGCGCGACGTCGGCGCCGGTACCGGGGTGGGCTACGACCACACGTACCGCACCGGGGACCCGACCCGGCTCGCCCTGCTGCCGCTGGGGTACGCGGACGGCCTGCCGGTGGCGGCCTCGGGCCGTGCCGAGGTGCTCGTCCACGGGCGGCGACGCCCGCTCGTCGGGCGGTTGTCGATGGACCAGGTCGTCGTCGACGTCGGCGCGCTCGACGTGCGCCCCGGGGACGTCGTCACCGTCATCGGCACCGGCGGCGACCCCCGCGACCCCGCACCGACCCTCGGGGAGTGGGCCGCGTGGGCCGGCACGGTCCCGCACGAGCTGCTCACCGGCCTCGGGCGCCGGCTCGTGCGCCACGTCGTCCCCGCCGTCCCGTCCTCGCCCCCGTCCTCGTACGACCTCCAGGAGATCGCGTGACCACCGCCGACCTGCAGCCCCCCGCCACGCCCCCCGCACCCGGACCGGGGTGCCGGGTCGCCGTCGTCGGAGGCGGGGCCAACGCCGAGCACGAGGTCTCGCTCGCGAGCGCTGCCGCCGCCCGGGAGGCGCTCGCGGCGACGCACGACGTCGTCGCGCTCACCGTCGAGCGGGACGGCACGTGGTCGTCCGACGGCATGCCGCTGTCGTTCCCGCAGGCGGTCGCGGTGCTCGCGACGTGCGACGTGCTGCTGCCCGCCGTCCACGGCCCGCACGGCGAGGACGGCACGCTCGCCGCGCTCGCCGACCTCGCGGGCATCGCGTGCGTCGGCTCCCCGCTGCGCGCCGGCGCGGTCGGCATGGACAAGTGGCTGACGAAGCTCGTCGCCGCCGCGCAGGGGGTGGCCGTCGCGGACGGGATCCTCGTGCGTGACGTCGCGACGGCGTGCACCGACCCGCGGCTGCCGGCCGTCGTCAAGCCGGTGTCGAGCGGGTCGAGCCACGGGGTGCGGCGCGTCGACACCGTCGAGGAGCTCGCGACCGCTGTCGCGCACGCCCTCGAGCTCGACGACCGCGTGCTCGTCGAGGAGGTCGTCACCGGGCGGGAGATCGACGTCGCGGTGCTGCGCCGGGCCGACGGCACGACGCTCGTGGCCCCGCCGCTCGAGATCGAGCACACCGGTGCCGTCTTCGACACCGCCACGAAGTACGACGGCAGCGCGCGCTTCACCGTCCCCGCGGCGCTCGACCCGGCCGACGAGCAGCGGCTCACGGAGGCGGCGCTCGCCGTCGTCGAGGCGCTGGGCTGCGAGGGCGTCGTCCGGGTCGACTTCTTCCTCACCGCCGACGGGCCGGTCCTCAACGAGGTCAACACCATGCCGGGGCTGACGGCACACTCCCAGGTCCCCCGGATGTTCGCCGCCGCAGGGCTGACGTACGACGAGCTGCTCGGCGAGCTCGTCGCGCAGGCCCGGCACGACGCGTGCACCCGTCCCGCGTGACGGGCCAGGCCGCGACCGCGGCCACCCCCCGGCCGGCGGGTGCCCGGGTCGGGGCGTGGGACGCGTTGCGCGGCGTCGCCATCGCCCTCGTCATGCTGCGGCACGCCTGGCCGGACGTGTTCGCCGGTGCCGGCGTCGTCGGGGTCGTCATGTTCTTCGCCCTGTCCGGGCACCTCATCACCGGGCTCCTCGTCGACGAGGCCGCCGCGACCGGGCGCGTCGACCTGCGCCGGTTCTGGCTGCGGCGGGCACGGCGGCTCGTGCCGGCGCTGCTCGTGCTCGTCGCGGGGTTCGCGCTCGTCACGCTCACCCTCGACCCGCTCGACGACCGCGGCACGCTGCCCCGCACGGTGGCGGTGGCGCTCACGTGGACGGCGAACGTGCCGTACGTCGGGCTCGTCGGCGTGAGCCCCGCCGCCTTCCACCTGTGGACCCTGGCGACCGAGGAGCAGTTCTACCTGCTGTGGCCGCTCGTCGTCGTGCTCGCGGTACGCGCGCGTCGGCTGCGCACCGCGGTCGTCGTCGCGGGCGTCCTCACCGCGGCGCTGTGCGTCGCGACCGTGCTGTGGTCCCGCGCCGACCCGGACGCCGCCTACCCGCTGGCGACGTCCTGGGTCGGGTGCTTCGTCGTCGGGGCGGCGTCCCGCGTCCTGCAGGACCGGTGGCCGCGGGCGGCGCAGGGCCGGTCCGCGGTGGCGGCGGCCGTCGTGCTGCTCGGGGCCCTGGCGGTCGTCGACCTGCGCGGCTCCGCCGCGACCTACCTGCTCGCGGGCCCGGGGGTCGCCGTCGCGACCGTCGTCCTCGTGCAGGCGGGTCGCCGGCACGTCGCCCTCGGCCGCGCCTGCCGTCCGCTCGTCGCGCTCGGCACCGTCTCGTACGCCGCCTACCTGTGGAACTACCCGCTCACGCTGTGGCTGCGCCCGACGCTGGGTGACGACACCGGGTGGGTCGCGCTGCCCGCGACCGTGCTCGCCGCGACGGCGAGCTGGTGGCTGCTCGAGCGGCCCCTGC
>JAEXEM010000018.1 GCA_023401045.1 Actinomycetes bacterium | reverse complement strand
GCTCAGACGCGCCCCCCGGGTGTTGAGGAACACCGCGGCCGTGCCGCGGCCCGCACCGGCGAGCGCCGGGCGGCCGCGCACGAGGTACGCCTCGACGGCCTCGAGCGCGTACGACCCGACCGGGACGACGCGCTCCTTGCCGCCCTTGCCGAGCAGCCGCACCGCACCGCGCCCGGCCGTGAGGTCGAGGTCGTCGACGTCGAGCCCGACGGCCTCCGAGATGCGGGCGCCCGTCGAGTAGACGAGCTCGAGCAGCGCCCGGTCGCGCAGCGGGACCGGGCCGTCGCCGAGGCCTGCGGCGTCGATGAGCCGCCCGACGGCGTCGACCGAGATCGCCTTGGGCAGCCGCCTCGGCTGCGCCGGTGGGCGGACCTGCGCCGCGGCGTCCGTCGGCGCGAGCCCGTCGAGCGCGAGGAACCTGTGCCAGCCGCGCATCGCGACGACGCTGCGCGCGGCCGACGAGGCGGAGAGCGCGGCACGGCCGTCCGCGCCCGTGCGCAGCACGGTGACGTAGTCCTCGACGTCCCGCTCGGTGACGTCCGCGGGGTCCGAGCGTCCGACGGACCGCAGGTGGGCGACGTAGCGCTCGAGGTCGCGCCGGTAGGCCGCCAGCGTGTGGGTGGCGAGCCCACGCTCGACCGCGAGGTGCGCGAGGTAGCCCTCGAGCGCGGCGGTCAGGCGGTCGGCCACGGCCCGGCGGTCACAGGGGCAGGAAGACGTCGACCGTGACGGCGACGGACAGCAGCGTGAGGTACGTGATCGACCCGTGGAACACGCTCATGGCGCGCAGCGGACCACGTGCGGGGTCGTCGGCACGCCGCATGAGCCCGATGCACGACCAGAGGAACCACGCCCCCAGACCGGCAGCGACCACGCCGTACACCCACGTCATGCCGCCGACGGGGACGAGCAGCAGCGAGCAGGCGATCATCGCCAGCGTGTACGCGATCATCTGCCGCGCGACCTTGGTGTCCGGTGCGACGACCGGGAGCATCGGCACGCCCGCGGCGGCGTAGTCCCGGCGGAACTTCATCGACAGCGGCCAGTAGTGCGGCGGGGTCCAGAAGAAGACGACGCCGAAGAGGAGGACCGCCTCCCACGAGACGGACCCGGTGACGGCCGACCAGCCGATGACGATCGGCATGCAGCCGGCGGCACCTCCCCACACGATGTTCTGCGGTGTGCGCCGCTTGAGGAGCATCGTGTAGCCGACGACGTAGATGACGATGGCGGCGAGCGCGAAGAGCGCTGACGCGGGGTTGACGACGACCCACAGCCACGTGAGCGACGCCGCCCCCAGGACGTAGGCGAACACGAGCGCGGCGCGCGGGCTCACCCGCCCGGTGACGATCGGCCGGCGCCGGGTCCGGTTCATCAGCCGGTCGATGTCGTGCTCGAGGTACTGGTTGAACGTGTTCGCCGAGCCCGCCGCTGCCGATCCGCCCACGAGCGTGGCGAGGACGAGCCACAGCGAGGGGAAGCCCTGCGCGGCGAGGAACATCGTCGGGACCGTCGTGATGAGCAGCAGCTCGATGACCCGCGGCTTGGTGAGCGCGACGTACGCGCCGACCGTGCCCCGCACCCGCGCCCACGTGCCCGCCGTCCCTCGCGTGGCGACGGCGGCGTCCGCGTCCGCGGGGACGGCCTCGAGGGCCACGACGTCACCGGCGGCGGTGCCGGCCGGGATCGCGTCGACGGACGTCGGGGTGGAGAGGCGCACGCGCGTGGCAGTTCCGTTCGGGAGGGCTGTCGCATGCGGGACGCGGCGGCCGGAGCAGGGGGACGATGGGACCGAGGTCCCGCCCGACATGCTACGCACCCGGGTCGCGGAACGGGGTGCGGCGTGGCTCACGTCCCGGGCCGCGGAGGTGAGATCCGTCGCACGACGAGCCGTGGCAAACGATTGCCTGGTCCTATGGACGGCGGCGGCGGACCAGGACCGACGCGCTATAGGCTCGTCGCGGCAGACATCCCCGTCCACGTCGTGACGGGGTCCAACCCGGACGCCCCGCGCAGCGGCGAGCGGCCGGAGACGCTCGGAAGACGCCCCGCATCGGCGGGACGGGAATGAGGTGCGGTGAACGCGAAGGCTCCCCTGGCGACCACGGTCGGCTGGTCCGACCTCGACCTGCGCGCGGTGGACACGGTCCGCGTGCTGGCGGCGGACGCGGTCGAGAAGGTGGGCAACGGGCACCCGGGCACGGCGATCAGCCTCGCGCCCGCGGCGTACCTGCTCTACCAGAACGTCATGCGCCACGACCCCACGGACCCGCACTGGCTGGGCCGCGACCGGTTCGTCCTCTCGGCGGGCCACTCGAGCCTCACCCAGTACATCCAGCTCTACCTCGGCGGCTTCGGGCTCGAGCTCGAGGACATCGAGGCGCTGCGCACGTGGGGCTCGAAGACCCCCGGCCACCCCGAGTACCGCCACACCGCGGGCGTCGAGATCACGACCGGCCCGCTCGGCCAGGGCCTCGCGTCCTCGGTCGGCTTCGCCATGGCGGCACGCCGCGAGCGCGGCCTGCTCGACCCCGAGGCGGCGCCGGGCACCAGCCCGTTCGACCACTTCGTCTACGTCATCGCCTCGGACGGCGACCTCCAGGAGGGCGTGACGAGCGAGGCGTCGTCGATCGCCGGCACCCAGGAGCTCGGCAACCTCATCGTCCTGTGGGACGACAACCACATCTCGATCGAGGGCGACACGCAGATCGCCTTCACCGAGGACGTGCTCGCGCGCTACGAGTCCTACGGCTGGCACGTCCAGTACGTCGACTGGACGGTCGGCGGCGAGTACCGCGAGAACGTCGACGCCCTCGCCGCGGCGATCGAGGCCGCGAAGGCCGTCACCGACAAGCCGTCGTTCATCGGCCTGCGCACCCTCATCGCGTGGCCGACGCCGGGCAAGACGGACGACCACTCCTCGCACGGCTCGAAGCTCGGCACCGACGCGATCCGCGGGCTCAAGGAGCTCCTCGGCTTCGACCCGGAGCGCTCCTTCGAGGTCGCGCCCGAGGTCATCGCCCACACGCGCTCGCTCGCCGACCGCGCCAAGGAGGCCCGTGCCGCCTGGCAGGAGTCGTTCGACGCCTGGGCCGTCGCGAACCCCGAGCGCAAGGCGCTCCTCGACCGCCTCACCTCCGGCGAGCTCCCCGAGGGCTGGGCCGACGCGCTGCCGACCTTCCCGGCCGGCAAGTCCGTCGCCACCCGTGCGGCGTCCGGCGAGGTGCTCTCCGCCCTCGCGCCCGTGCTGCCCGAGCTGTGGGGCGGCTCGGCCGACCTCGCGGGCTCGAACAACACGACGATGAAGGGCGAGCCGTCCTTCATCCCGGCGAAGCGCTCGACGCACGAGTTCGCGGGCGACCAGTACGGCCGCACGCTGCACTTCGGCATCCGTGAGCACGCGATGGGCTCGATCCTCTCGGGCATCCGCCTGCACGGGCTCACCCGCCCCTACGGCGGCACGTTCTTCACGTTCTCCGACTACATGCGCGGCGCCGTGCGCCTCGCGGCGCTCATGGGCGTCGATGTCACCTACGTGTGGACGCACGACTCCATCGGCCTCGGCGAGGACGGCCCGACCCACCAGCCGGTCGAGCACCTCACCGCCGTGCGCGCCATCCCGGGCCTGGCGGTCGTCCGCCCGGCCGACGCCAACGAGACCGCTGCGGCCTGGAAGGCGACGCTCGAGCGTCACGACGGCCCGGTCGCCCTCGTCCTCACCCGCCAGAACGTCCCGACGTTCCCGCGCGGCGAGGAGGGCTTCGCCGGTGTCGAGGGGGTCGCCAAGGGCGCCTACGTGCTGCTCGAGGCGTCGACCGGCACGCCGGACGTCATCCTCATCGGCACCGGCTCCGAGGTGCAGCTCGCCGTCGAGGCGCGCGCCACCCTCGAGGCCGCCGGCATCGCGACCCGCGTCGTGTCCGCCCCCTGCCTCGAGTGGTTCGCCGAGCAGGACGAGGCGTACCGCGAGTCGGTGCTGCCGTCGGCCGTGCGCGCGCGGGTGTCGGTCGAGGCCGGCATCGCGATGTCGTGGCACAAGATCGTCGGCGACGCCGGGCGCTCGGTCTCCATCGAGCACTACGGCGCCTCGGCGGACTACCAGCGCCTCTACGAGGAGTTCGGCATCACGGCCGAGGCCGTCGTGGCCGCCGCCCGGGACTCGCTCGCCGCCACCGGTGGCGCCGCCCCCGGTGACCAGCCGCAGGCGCCGACCCAGTCCGGCACCGGCGACCTGCCCGCCTGACGCCACGCGCGGCGGGGCCGTTCCAGCCGGCCCCGCCGCGCACCCACCGCACGCACGTCGTGGGACGAAGGGGAACGACCATGACCACGAGCACCACTCCACTGCAGGCGCTGCGCGACGCCGGCGTCGCCGTCTGGCTCGACGACCTGTCGCGCAGCCGGATCGCGTCCGGCGGGCTCGCGCAGCTCGTCGAGCGCGGGGTCGTCGGTGTGACGACGAACCCGACGATCTTCGCCTCCGCACTCGCCGCAGGCGACGCCTACGACGCCCAGCTCGCCGAGCTCGCGGCCGCGGGGACGTCCCTCGACGACGCCGTGCTCGCGCTGACGACCGACGACGTGCGCGACGCGTGCGACGTCCTCCGGCCGGTGCACGACGCGACCGACGGCGTCGACGGCCGGGTGTCGATCGAGGTCGACCCGCGCCTCGCGCGCGACACCGAGGCGACCACCCGCGCCGCCGAGGTGCTGTGGTCCCGCGTCGACCGGCCCAACCTCTTCGTCAAGATCCCCGCGACGGTCGAGGGCCTGCCGGCCATCACCGCCGCGCTCGCCCAGGGCATCAGCGTCAACGTCACGCTCATCTTCTCGCTGCAGCGCTACCGCGCGGTCCTCGACGCCTTCCTCGACGGCCTCGAGCAGGCGAAGGCCGCCGGGCTCGACCTGCGGACCATCGCGTCGGTCGCGTCCTTCTTCGTCTCCCGCGTCGACACCGCCGTCGACGCGCGGCTCGACGAGATCGGCACCCCCGAGGCCGCCGCGCTGCGTGGCACCGCGGCGATCGCGAACGCCCGCCTCGCGTGGGGCGTCTACGAGGACGTCGTCGCGTCCGACCGGTGGGCGTCCCTCGCAGCCGCGGGCGCCCGTCCGCAGCGTCCGCTGTGGGCCTCGACCGGCGTCAAGGACCCCGCCTACCCCGACACCCGGTACGTCGACGAGCTCGTCGTCGCCGGCAGCGTCAACACGATGCCGGAGTCGACCTTCGAGGCCGTCGCCGACCACGGGGACGTCCGCGGTGACACCGTCACCGGCACCCAGGACGCGTCCGCCGTGCTCCTCGACCGCATCGAGGCGCTCGGCGTCAGCATCGACGCGGTCACCGAGCAGCTCGAGGACGAGGGGCTGCGCAAGTTCGAGACGAGCTGGACCGAGCTGCTCGACTCCGTGCAGCAGGGGCTGGGCGCCGCCGACGGGAGCCGCCGGTGAGCGCCAAGGTCGGCCCGGACGAGAACCCGCTGCGGGACCCCCGCGACCGGCGTCTCCCCCGCATCGCCGGGCCCTGCGGACTCGTCATCTTCGGCGTGACGGGCGACCTCGCCCGCAAGAAGCTCATGCCGGCGGTCTACGACCTCACCAACCGCGGGCTGCTGCCGCCGGGATTCGCCCTCACCGGCTTCGCGCGGCGGGACTGGGAGACCCAGGACTTCGAGCAGGTCGTCCGGGACTCGGTGAAGGAGCACGCACGCACGCCGTTCCGTGAGGACACCTGGCGCCAGCTCTCCGAGGGCATCCGCTTCGTCCAGGGCACGTTCGACGACGACGACGCGTTCGACCGGCTCCGCGAGACGGTCGAGGAGCTCGACGTCACCCGCGGCACGGGTGGCAACCACGCGTTCTACCTCTCCGTGCCGCCGAGCTCGTTCCCCGTCGTGTGCAAGCAGCTGTCGCGCTCCGGGCTCTCGCAGCCGCAGGAGGGCACGTGGCGACGGGTCGTCATCGAGAAGCCCTTCGGGCACGACCTGCAGTCGGCGCGCGAGCTCAACGACATCGTCTCCGAGGTGTTCCACCCGGACGACATCTTCCGGATCGACCACTACCTCGGCAAGGAGACGGTCCAGAACCTCCTGGCGATGCGCTTCGCCAACCAGCTCTTCGAGCCGATCTGGAACGGCAACTACGTCGACCACGTCCAGATCACGATGGCCGAGGACATCGGCATCGGCGGCCGGGCCGGCTACTACGACGGCATCGGCGCGGCGCGGGACGTCATCCAGAACCACCTCCTGCAGCTCCTCGCACTCACCGCGATGGAGGAGCCGGTCTCGTTCGACGCCGCGGCGCTGCGCGCCGAGAAGACGAAGGTGCTGTCCGCGGTGCGGCTCCCCCGGGACCTCGGCCGGCACACCGCACGCGGGCAGTACACCGCGGGCTGGCAGGGTGGGGAGAAGGTGCCCGGGTACCTCGAGGAGGAGGGCTTCGACGCCGAGTCGACCACCGAGACGTACGCCGCGATCCGCGTCGACATCGACACCCGGCGCTGGGCGGGTGTGCCGTTCTACCTGCGCACCGGCAAGCGCCTGGGGCGCCGTGTCACCGAGATCGCGGTCGTCTTCAAGAAGGCGCCGCACCTGCCGTTCGAGGCGACCGACTCGACCGAGCTCGGCAAGAACGCGCTCGTCATCCGCGTCCAGCCGGACGAGGGCGTGACGCTGCGCTTCGGCGCCAAGGTGCCCGGTACCGCGATGGAGGTCCGCGACGTCACGATGGACTTCGGGTACGGCCACGCGTTCACGGAGTCCTCCCCCGAGGCCTACGAGCGTCTCATCCTCGACGTCCTGCTCGGCGACCCGCCGCTGTTCCCGCAGCACGAGGAGGTCGAGCTGTCGTGGAAGATCCTCGACCCGGTCACCGCGTACTGGGCGAGCAAGGGTCGCCCCGACGACTACCGCGCCGGGACGTGGGGCCCGGCGTCCGCCGACGAGATGATGGCTCGTGACGGGCGCGCCTGGAGGCTGCCGTGATCATCGACCTGCCCGACACGACGACGCGGGACATCAACCGCCGCCTCATCCGCGCCCGTGAGGAGGGTGGGGCCGTCGCGCTCGGCCGTGTCCTCACGCTCATCATCGACGCCGACGCGCACGACCCGGAGGAGGCGATCGAGGCGGCCAACGCGGCCAGCCGCGAGCACCCCTGCCGGATCATCGTCATCACCGAGCGCGAGGGCACCGGGCCCAACCTCGACGCGCAGATCCGCCTCGGCGGGGACGCCGGGGCGAGCGAGGTCATCGTCCTGCGCATCTCCGGTGGCGTCACCCGGCACGTCGACACGCTCGTCATGCCGCTGCTGCTGCCCGACGCCCCCATCGTCGTGTGGTGGCCCTACGAGGTGCCCGACAACCCCGCCGAGGACCCGCTCGGCCGCATGGCACAGCGGCGCATCACCGACACGACTGCCTGCCAGCGTCCCGCACGCGCGCTGCGCCACCTGTCACGCGTCTACTCCGAGGGCGACACCGACCTCGCGTGGACGCGCGCGACGCTGTGGCGCGGGCTCATCGCGGCGACGCTCGACCAGCCGCCGTTCGAGCCGGTCCACCGGGCCGTCGTCACCGGCGAGAGCACGCACCCGTCGGTCGACCTCATGGCCGCGTGGCTCGCGCAGTCGCTGCGCTGCCCCGTGACGGTGGAGCGGGTGGCCGGTGCGCCCGCGATCACCCAGGTCCGCCTCGAGCGCGCCTCGGGCGACATCGTGCTCGACCGCCCCGACGGCAAGACGGCCGCCCTGCGGCAGCCCGACCAGCCGGAGCACCGCATCGCGCTGCCGATCCGCCGCCTCGAGGAGTGCCTCATCGAGGAGCTGCGCCGGCTCGACGCCGACGAGGTCTACGGCGAGGTGCTGCAGAAGGGCCTCGCCCGCATCGACGACTGAAAGCGGTCGCACCGCCTTCCCCCACCGATGTGCCCGGTCCGCCGGGCGGAGCAGGAGACGTCCGTGAGCAGTGCCGCGCCCGAGGTCATCGTCCACCCCGACGCCGAGGTGCTCGCCGCCGCGGCGGCCGCACGCCTGCTCACGCGGCTCGTCGACCTGCAGTCCCACCGCAGCCCGGTGCACGTCGTGCTCACGGGCGGCACCGTGGGGATCGCCACGCTCGCCGCGGTCGCGGCGTCACCGGTACGCGCGGCCGTCGACTGGACCGGCGTGCACCTGTGGTGGGGCGACGAGCGGTTCCTGCCGGACGGCGACCCGGACCGCAACGAGACCCAGGCACGCGGCGCGCTGCTCGACGCGCTCGGCGACGCGCTGCCGCCGCAGAACGTCCACGCCGTCCCCGCGCGCAGCGAGGACGTCCCCGACGCGGGCACCGCCGCCCGGCGGTACGCGGCCGAGCTGCGGGCGCACGCCGGCCCGGACGGCCTCGCGCCACAGCTCGACGTCGTGCTCCTCGGGATGGGCCCGGACGGCCACGTCGCCTCGCTCTTCCCCGGCCACCCGACCGTCGTCGAGCGGTCCCAGGCCGTCGTCGCCGAGCACGACTCCCCCAAGCCGCCGTCCGAGCGGGTGTCGCTCACGTTCCCGCTGCTGCAGTCGGCGCACGAGGTGTGGGTCGTCGCCGCGGGCGCGGAGAAGGCTCCGGCCGTGGCACGGGCGCTGTCCGGGGACGACCCGGTGTCCACCCCGGCCGCAGCCGCACGCGGCCGGGACCGCACCCTGTGGCTCGTCGACGCCGCAGCCGTCTCCGACGTGCCCGGCGCGGACGACGCGCCTGCGGCGACCGCGTCCGGTGTCCGGGCG
>JAEXEM010000004.1 GCA_023401045.1 Actinomycetes bacterium | reverse complement strand
GGCGCCGGCCGTGCCGCCGCCGGCGGTCTCCATCGGTCAGTCCCAGCGGGTGCTCGACGCGATCGCCGAGGTCGTCGCCGCCGGCGACGGCACCAACGACGCGACCGGGCTCGCGGCCCGGCTCGAGGGACCCGCGCTCGCGGCCCGGAGCGCCGAGTACGTGCGTGCCGTCGCCACAGGCGGTACGAGGGCGCCCACGGCCCTGCCGTTCGACGAGCAGGTGCTCGTCGTCCCCGAGACTGACACGTGGCCGCGCACCCAGCTCGTCGTCAGCGAGCAGCCGGACGACCTCCAGGCGCCGCGCGTGCTCGTGCTGCGCCAGGCGTCGCCGCGCGAGCCCTACCGCCTCTGGGGCTGGGCGCGTCTCATGCCTGGGGTGAGCATGCCGGCCACGGCCGCTCCCGAGGAGGGCAGCCCGGTGCTCGCGCCGGACGACGACACCCTCCTCGTCCCGCCCGCGGAGGTCGCCGCCCGGTACGCGGACGTGCTCGGTGCCGGCGACGCGTCCGCCCACGCCGCGACGTTCGCGCCAGACGCCTTCCGCGGGGCGATCGTCGACGAGCGGAACAGGCTGTCCTCGTCCCTGGGGGACGCCGCTTCGCTCGCGGAGACGTACACCGCGGCCGCGGAGCCCGTCGTCGCGCTCGGCACGGCCGACGGTGGTGCGCTCGTCGTCGCGGACATGACGACGACCTCGACGGTGACGCTCGCGGTGGCGGGAGGCAGGATCCCGGTCGAGCCGTTCTACGCCGCCCTCGCCGGCGGCGCGACGACGGCCGGCACGAGCCTGGCGAGGACCTTCACCGGTGTCGTCGTCTTCTACGTGCCGCCGGCGGGCAGCGACGCGCAGGTGCAGGTGCTCGCGGGGGAGCAGATCGTCACAGCCGCCGCGGCGCAGTAGCGGCCGGCCGCACCGGCCGCGTGCACCCGCCGTCCGCGACTCCGTGACGGCGGGTGCCGCGCACGGCGCGTCGGAGGCCCGGGACGAGGGACAATCGTCCCGGCGGCGCGTCCCGGCAGGGCGGTGCCGTCGTGACCGTCCGATACGACCGACGACCCCGAGGAGCTCGTGATGTCGCAGCCGTCGCAGCAGCCCCGACCCCGGCTGGACGTGCGTGGAGCCGTCGACCTGTCCACTCTCGCCCGCTCGTCGACACCGCCACCGGGCAGCCCCGGGGCGCTGCCGGCGGCGACCGGCTACGTCCGGGACGTCGACCAGACGACCTTCCCGGACGTCGTGCAGGCGTCGACGCAGCACCCCGTGGTCGTCGTCCTGTGGGCCCCGTGGAGCGAGGTGAGCCAGCAGGTCGCCGCCGACCTCGCGGCCCTCGCCGACGAGGACGCCGGCCGTTGGCTGCTGGCACGCATCGACGCCGAGGCCAACCCCCAGGTGGCGGCGGCGTTCCAGGCGCAGTCCGTCCCGACGGTCGTGGCGGTGCTCGCAGGCCAGCCCCTCCCGCTGTTCCAGGGGGCGTACCCGCGCGACCAGGTGCGCGGTGTCATCGACCAGCTCCTCGCCGCGGCCGAGGCGAACGGCATCACCGGCCGCGTCGCCGCCGCCGCCCCGCAGCCCGAGGGGGAGCCCGAGCC
This sequence comes from Actinomycetes bacterium, assembly GCA_023401045.1. GTDB lineage: Bacteria > Actinomycetota > Actinomycetes > Actinomycetales > Cellulomonadaceae > Cellulomonas. The sequence continues at coordinate 1,106 of JAEXEM010000004.1, read as the reverse complement.
CGAGCTGCCGCCGCTGCACCAGGTCGCGTACGAGGCGATCGAGCGCGGCGACCTCGACGCCGCCCGGGACGCCTACGACCAGGCCCTGCGGGAGAACCCGCGTGACGCCATGGCGCGAGCCGGCCTGGCGCAGGTGGGGCTCATGCAGCGCACGGCGGGCGTCGACCCGCGGGCGGCCCGCGAGGCCGGCGCCGCCCAGCCCGACGACGTCGACGCCCAGCTCCTCGTCGCGGACGTCGACCTGTTCGCCGGTGCGGTCGAGGACGCCTTCGGACGTCTCGTCGAGCTCGTGCGCCGCACCGCCGGCGCCGACCGCGACCGGGCCCGCGAGCGGCTGGTCGAGCTCTTCGAGGTCGTCGGGACGGACGACCCGCGGGTGGTGGCTGCTCGGCGGGCGCTCGCGTCGGCGCTCTACTGAGCCGGTGTCCGTCCGGACGGACACCCGCCCTACCGAGCGACGTCGGTCGGCGCCACGCGCATCGGACGGGTACGAGGGCGGGACCGCTGGTCCCGCCCTCGGTGCGTCCGGCGCCGGATCGGGCTCTGACCAGGGCGGTCGTGCGGGACTTGCCAGCGACCCGGTGGATGCGTAACGTACTCCCGGCCGCCCGGCAGGGAGGAACGGACGTCGAGCAGGGCTCGATGGTCGGTCCCGCGGGCAGGCTCCCCGGAGAAACTCGTCGAGGCAGAGTCATGTGCTCTCCTCGGCCTTCTCCTGGGTGGTCGGAACGGGTCGCAGGATCCGGTACGGTTCATCGGCCGCCAAGCCCTCCGGGGTGAGGCGGGGGTGGTCGGAACGGGTCGCAGGATCCGGTACGGTTCACCAGCTGCCAAGCCCCTCGGGGTGAGGCGGAGAGGCGCAGGACCTCGTGAGAGGATCTACGCCGGCCGGCTCGAGCGAAACACTCGAGTTGACACGGGCCAGACGGCCTGATAAATTAGAGCGGTTGCCTCCACGCCGGTCCGAAAGGACAAGCACGGATGCGCGTCTGTTCCTTGAGAACTCAACAGTGTGCCAAGTAGTCGATGCCATGTTTGTGGTGTCGAGACCGGGTCTGATCCACCCCCGTGGTGATGGCCTGGTGATGATGCCAGTTGATGCCCTC
>JAEXEM010000001.1 GCA_023401045.1 Actinomycetes bacterium | reverse complement strand
GAGCAGGCCGACCTGCTCGCGGCGCTCGGCGCCCGGGCGGCGGCGGTCGCGCGGGGCCGCGACGGGGTGTGGGTCGAGACGAAGCCGACGGCGGTCGTCGTCCACACCCGGCTCGCCGAGCCCGCCGACGCGGAGCCCGCCGAGCAGGAGGCCCTCGCGCTCGGCACCGAGCTCGGGGTGCGCACGCTGCACGGCAAGGACGTCGTCGAGCTCTCGGTGCTGCCGGCGGACAAGGGCACCGCGCTGCAGGCGCTGCGCCACGAGCTCGGGGCGCCCGTCGTGCTCTACGCCGGAGACGACGTCACCGACGAGCACGCCTTCGCGGCGCTCGACCCGCAGGACGTCACCGTCAAGGTGGGGGACGGCGAGACGGCCGCACGCTTCCGGGTGCCCGACCCGGCGGCCGCCGTGGCGGCCCTCGCCGGTCTGCACGACGCCCTCGTCGGCACCTCCGCCTGACCGGCGGCGGGCAGCACGCAGGGGCCTGCGGCAGCACGCCCGGAGGGCCTCCCGGCGCGACGTCGGGCCTGGTCGGGCGGCAGGAGCCGTGTGCCATACTGGGCCGCGACCGAGGGCGGTCCCACCAGACCGGCCTCGTTCTGTGTCAGCGGAGACACTGGGCTCAGCAGAACCGCGCACCGCGGCGCTGCGTTGACACTCTTCACGACGGATCGTCCGGCACGTACCTGCCGGTGAAGGGATTGGCACAGCCATGGCTACGGTCACGTTCGACCACGCGACCCGGATCTACCCGGGCACGGAGCGCCCCGCGGTGGACGCGCTCAACCTCCACATCGAGGACGGCGAGTTCCTCGTCCTCGTCGGCCCCTCGGGCTGCGGCAAGTCGACCTCCCTGCGCATGCTCGCGGGCCTCGAGGACGTCAACGCCGGCCGCATCCTCATCGGTGACCGCGACGTCACCGACGTGCAGCCGAAGGACCGCGACATCGCGATGGTCTTCCAGAACTACGCGCTGTACCCGCACATGACGGTCGCCGACAACATGGGCTTCGCGCTCAAGATCGCCGGCACGCCGAAGGCGGAGATCCGCCAGCGCGTCGAGGAGGCCGCCAAGATCCTCGACCTCACCCAGTACCTCGACCGCAAGCCGAAGGCCCTCTCGGGTGGTCAGCGCCAGCGTGTCGCCATGGGCCGCGCCATCGTGCGTCAGCCCCAGGTGTTCCTCATGGACGAGCCGCTGTCGAACCTCGACGCCAAGCTCCGCGTCCAGACCCGTACGCAGATCGCGTCGCTGCAGCGCCGCCTCGGCGTCACGACGGTCTACGTCACGCACGACCAGACCGAGGCCCTCACCATGGGTGACCGCATCGCGGTCCTCAAGGACGGCATCCTCCAGCAGGTCGGCACGCCGCGTGACATGTACGACACGCCCGCCAACGTCTTCGTCGCCGGCTTCATCGGCTCCCCGGCCATGAACATCGGCACCTTCCCGGTGCTCGAGGGGGCCGCGTCGGTCGGCCAGTCGCGCCTGGCGCTCCCGCGCGAGGCCGTCGCCCGCCTGACGGACGACGACAAGGGCCACATCACGGTCGGCTTCCGCCCCGAGTCGCTCGACGTCGTGCCGCAGGGCACGCCGGACGCGTTCCCGGTGGTCGTCAACATCGTCGAGGAGCTCGGCTCGGACGCGTTCGTCTACGGCTCGCTCACCAACGAGTTCGGCGAGGCCTCGGCCGTGCACTCCGGCGCCGGCGACGCGCAGGTCATCGTGCGCGTCGACCCGCGCCAGGTGCCGCCGAAGGGCGCGACGATCTACGTCCGCATCCGCCCGAACGAGCAGCACCTCTTCCACGCGGGCTCCGGCGAGCGTCTCGCCTGATCTCCGCAGCACGCACGTCGAGGCGGGGCCCCGCCGCCCCCCCGCCCCCCCCCGCGCCCCCCCGGGCCCCCGCCTCGGCGCATCCGTGGGACGTGCGGCCGCCCGGGCGCGCGCACGGACCTGAGAGGATCGACCCATGACCGGTACCGCCCAGCGTCTCCAGATCACGGCGGCGAACCCGGACCCGGCACTGCTCGACCTACCGTGGGACGTGCCGCTCGAGGACTGGCCGGCCGAGACGCTCGCCGCCCTCCCCCGTGGCATCTCACGCCACGTCGTGCGGTTCGCGCGGATGTCGGGGCGGGTCATCGCCATCAAGGAGATCGGCGAGACGGTCGCCTACCGCGAGTACGAGCTGCTGCGCCAGCTGCGCAAGCTCGAGGTCCCCAGCGTCGAGCCGGTCGGTGTCATCACCGGGCGCCGGTCGCCCTCCGGCGAGCCGCTCGAGGCCGTGCTCATCACCCAGCACCTGCAGTTCTCGCTGCCGTACCGCGCGCTGTTCAGCCAGTCGCTGCAGCCCGACACCGCGACCCGTCTCATCGACGCCCTCGCCGTCCTCATGGTCCGGCTGCACCTCGCGGGCTTCTACTGGGGCGACGTGTCGCTGTCGAACACCCTCTTCCGGCGGGACGCCGAGTCGTTCGCGGCGTACCTCGTCGACGCCGAGACCGGCGACCTGCACGACACGCTCACCCCCGGGCAGCGCTCGTACGACCTCGAGGTCGCGCGGGTCAACATCATCGGCGAGCTCATGGACCTGCAGGCCGGGGAGTTCCTCGACGAGACCGAGGACGCCGTCGCCATCGGTGACGCGCTCGTCGTGCGGTACGAGGAGCTGTGGCGCGCCCTCACCGAGGTCGAGTCCTTCGGGTTCGGCGAGCGCTGGCGCGTCCAGCACCGGATCGACCGCCTCAACGACCTCGGCTTCGACGTCGGCGAGCTCGACATCACGACCGACCTCGACGGCACGACCGTCCGGATCCAGCCGAAGGTCGTCGACGCCGGGCACCACTCGCGGCGCCTCATGCGCCTCACCGGCCTCGACGTCCAGGAACGCCAGGCGCGCCGCCTGCTCAACGACCTCGACGAGTTCCGCGCCGCGACCGACCGGCAGGCCGACGACGAGGCGTTCGTCGCACACGACTGGCTCACCGACGTCTTCGAGCCGGCGGTCCGCTCCGTGCCGCGCGACCTGCGCGGCAAGCTCGAGCCCGCGCAGATCTACCACGAGCTGCTCGACCACCGCTGGTTCCTCTCGCAGCAGCAGCACCGCGACGTGCCGATGCCCGAGGTCGTGCGGAGCTACGTCGAGACGATCCTGCCGAACCGGCCCGACGAGCAGTCGGTGCTCGGCACCCGCGCGGAGGACCTGCGCGACGGCGACCCGGCCCTGGACGACGACATCGACCTCGACCGCCTCATCGGCTGACCCCCTGTCCCGCCGGCCGACCCGACGCGGTCGCCGGTCGGGGCCACCGTGTGCGGCGGGTCACCCGTCGGGGCCACCGTGCGCGGCGGGCCACCGGTCGGCGCAGCCGTGCCGGCAGCCCTCCGGGGACTCCCCTGCCTGCGGCTCCCCGGTGG
>JAEXEM010000412.1 GCA_023401045.1 Actinomycetes bacterium | reverse complement strand
GGAGAAGGCGGTCCGGTCCGCCCGCCGGGAGCTCGACCGTGCGACGTCCGCCCTCGAGCGGGCACGCGAGCAGGAGGCGGACGCGGCACGCGCGGTCGAGGCCGCCGACTGACGCGTCCCGCCCTCGGTGTCGTGCCCGCGGGCGGGGACGGCTCGGACGCCGCCGCCGCGTGACGGTGGCCACGTGCACCTGCGCGAGCACGCCGGCCGAGCGACCTGCGGGGCGGACGTCCTGCCGCCACCCGCCGTCCGCCGTCATGATGTGCCCGTGCCGACCGAACCCGACGACGACGAGCTCGACCTCATCCGCCGCTCCGGCACGGTGCTGAGCGTCGGCAGGCTGTCCCTCGCCTCCGGCACCGGCTCGTACCGGGTGAAGGCGTCGATGGCGCGTGTCGCGCACGCGCTCGGCATCGACCGCCACCACGCGCACGTCACGCTCACCGAGATCACGACGACCTCGCACCGCGGGCGGTCGTTCCGCACCGAGGTGACCGAGGTGCGCACCGTCGGGGTCAACACCGACCGGCTCGCCGAGCTCGAGCTCCTCGCGCAGCGCGTCGAGGCGCGGGCGCCGCTGCGCGTCGAGGACGTCGCCCCGGAGATCGACCGCATCGCCACGAAGCCGCCGCTCTACCCGGTGCCGCTCAACGCGCTGTGGGCGGCCGTCGCGTGCGCGGCGTTCGCGTTCCTCAACAACGGCGGCCCGGTCGAGGTCGTCGGTGCCTTCGTCGGGGCGTGGCTCGGGCAGGCGCTGCGCCGCACGATGCTCCACCGCGGTCTCAACCAGTTCGGCGTGACGATGCTGGCGGCGGCCCTCTCCAGCCTGGCGTACCTCGGGTTCGTCGAGGTGCTCCATCTCGTCGGGCTCACCGGTGGCGTGCACGACGCCGGTTACGTCGCCGCGGCGCTGTTCCTCGTGCCGGGCTTCCCGCTCGTCACCGGGGCTCTCGACCTCGCCAAGCTCGACTTCTCCGCGGGGGTCGCGCGGCTCACGTGGGCGCTCATGATCTTCGTGTCGGCGGCGTTCGGGGTGTGGGGCGTCTCGCTGGTCGTGGGGCTCAGCCCCGACCCGCCGCAGCCGCTGGCCCTCGACCCGGTGGTGACGACGGCGCTGCGGCTCGTCGCGTCGTTCGTCGGCGTGCTCGGGTTCGCGCTCATGTTCAACAGCCCGTGGCGGATGGCGCTCGTCGCGGCCGGCGTCGCGACGCTGCCGAACGTCCTGCGCATCGAGGCCGTCTCCCGTCTGGAGTGGCCCCCGCAGGCGGCGGCCGCGGGCGCCGCGTTCCTCGTCGGGCTGCTCGCGGCGTGGGCCGCGCCGCGGCTCAACATCCCGCGCATCACCGTCTACGTGCCGGCCGTGACGATCATGGTCCCGGGCGTGCCGGCGTACCGCGCCGTGTACTACCTGAGCAACGGTGACGTCGCCCGCGCCCTCGAGTACGGGGTGTCGGCGGCGCTCGTCGTCGCGGCGCTCGCCATCGGGCTCGCGGTGGCCCGCATGGTGACGGACCGCGAGTGGGGCTACGAGCACTAGTGGCCGTGGGTGCGCCGCGCCGCCCGCTTTGGACGCAGGACCCCCGCCGGGTAGCCTGTGCTCGTCCTGGAGACGTCGCATAGCCAGGTCTAGTGCGCGGCCCTGCTAAGGCCGTGAAGGGGTCAACCCTTCCGTGGGTTCAAATCCCACCGTCTCCGCAGTGCGAGGGCCCGGTCCGTGAGGACCGGGCCCTCGGTGCGTCACGGGTGCCCCGACCTGGTCGGGACCGGCCCGCCCGGGGGGCGCCGGTCACGTGACGTCGGTCCGGACGCCGTGGCCGGCGGGTGGCAGCCGGGCGAGGTCGACGTCCCACGAGCCGTCCCGCGCGACGCGCCACGTCCCGGTGTCGACCATCTCGTGCCAGCGTGCGATGCGTTGCGGCAGCGTCGAGTGCGCGACGCTCACGGGGCCGGCCTGCGGGTCGTAGCGGAACGTGTCCGGCCCCGGTCGGGAGCCGTCGAGAACGAGCGGCAGGGCGTGGCCGTGCACGGCGACGACCCAGTGCGGCTGCCACGGGAGCGCTCCCGCGGGCGTCCGCCCCGACGCCCCCTCGCGGCCGGTGGCCTCGAGGTACTCGCGCGATCGCAGCAGGCTGTCCGCGAGGCTCTCGAACTCCTGCCCCGGGGCGAGGTGCACCGGGCGCCCGCCACGGCGTGCCGCCGCACCGTCGCGCCAGGTCCACAGCGCCACGACCTCGTCGGTGAGGTCGTACCCCAGGCGCCGGCCGGTCTCGAGCGCGTCCGCCGGGGTCAGCCCGGGCCGCAGCCGTGTGACGACGACGGCACCGAGGGACACGAGGCGGGCCGCCCAGCCGTGCAGCGCGTCGTGCACCTCCTGGACGGTCACCGCGACAGTCCTCTCCGGGCTGTGACCGGACGTGCGGAACCTGACCCCGCCATGGCGACCCCCTCGGTGCGACGACCTGCAGGGACGAGCGTCCCCGCAGCGGGTGCACACAGTGACACAGAGGTGCACCGCTCTGCTGCTCGGCTGTGACACGACACCCGGACGGTCGAACGAGCCGGGTGACCGAACGCCCCGAACGGCCGCTTACCCGGCGGTAGCGGACGCGTCCTTCGCCGTGCCGCCGGGACGTGACGTCCGTCGCACCGGCGCTCTCGGCGCGCTCGCGGTTTGGGCAGCGGCCGCACGCCCTGTATCGTTCTCGTCGGCCCTCCGGGGCCGTGCGCCCGTAGCTCAATGGATAGAGCATCTGACTACGGATCAGAAGGTTGGGGGTTCGAGTCCCTCCGGGCGCGCAGGAACGAAGGCCCGGCACCGCGAACGTGCCGGGCCTTCGTCGTCCCCGCCCTCCGCCTCCGCCCTCCGCCTCCGCCCTCCGGGTGCGCGCCTCGCGCACGCGTGCCCACACTGAGGACCGACCGGAGGTGTGCCATGAGCGATCCCGCGATCGACCCGAGCGTCCCGCCGAGCGGGCCCGGGTGCGTCGAGTGCGAGCAGCAGTCGTCCTGGTGGGTGCACCTGCGCAGGTGTGCCGCGTGCGGGCACGTGGGCTGCTGCGACAGCTCACCCGGGCAGCACGCGACGGGGCACTGGCTGGCCACCGGCCACCCGGTCGTGCGGACGTACGAGCCGCAGGAGGACTGGTGGTGGGACTTCCAGGCCGGTGCGCCGACGGTCGGACCGGACCTCGCGCCACCGCTCGCGCACCCGGAGGACCAGCCCGCCCCCGGACCGGCCGGACGCGTGCCCGCCGACTGGCGCGACCACGTCCGCGCCTGACGGCGGTGACGGCGGGCGCCGGCGC
>JAEXEM010000324.1 GCA_023401045.1 Actinomycetes bacterium | reverse complement strand
GTGCCGTCCCGGCGGGCACCGCCTCGCCCGGCGCGGTCCCGGCGGCGGACCGTGCGTGCGCCGCGACCCCGTCGCTCAGCATGACGGTGCAGAACGGGCAGGCGGTGGCGACGGCGGACGCCCCGGTGGCGACGGCCTCGGCGGCGCGCACCGTGCCGATGCGCTCGCCGATCGTCTCCTCCATCCACATCCGCGCCCCGCCGGCGCCGCAGCAGAACGACGTCTCCTGGTTCCGGGGCATCTCCGCCAGCGTGACGCCGGCCGCGGCGAGCAGCTCGCGCGGGGGCTCGTAGACCTGGTTGTGCCGGCCGAGGTAGCAGGGGTCGTGGTACGTCACCGTCGTGCCCGTCTCGTCCTCGCCGACCCCCGGCGCGAACCGCAACCGCCCCTCGCCGACGAGCGTGTCGAGCAGCTGCGTGTGGTGGACGACCTCGAACCGCCCGCCCATCGCCGGGTACTCGCGCGACAGCGTGTTGAAGCAGTGCGCGCACGTGACGACGATCCGCCGGGCGCCGGCCTCCGTGAGGGTCTCGACGTTCTGCGCGGCGAGGGTCTGGTAGAGCAGCTCGTTGCCGGCGCGGCGAGCCGGGTCGCCGGTGCAGGTCTCCCCGTCACCGAGGACGGCGAACGTCACCCCCGCGGCGTGCAGCAGCTCGGCGACCGCGCGGGTCGTGCGCTTCGCGCGGTCCTCGAAGGCACCCGCGCAGCCCACCCAGAAGAGCCAGTCGACCTCGGCGGCGGACTCGACGTCGACCCCGACGACGGGCACGTCGAACTCGAGGCCCTTCGCCCAGTCGAGGCGCTGCCGCGCGGGCAGCCCCCACGGGTTGCCGCGGCGCTCGAGCTTGGTGAACGTGCCGCCGAGCTCGGCGGGGAACGCCGACTCCATGAGGGTCTGGTAGCGGCGGATGTCGACGATGGTGTCGACGTGCTCGATGTCGACCGGGCACTGCTGCACGCACGCCCCGCACGTCGTGCACGACCACAGCACGTCCGGGTCGATGACGCCGGACCCCACGAGGTCGACCCCGAGGTGCGGGTCGGCCTTCGCCTCGTCCGTCGCCCCGGCCGCCCGTGCCGCCCGCACGTACGGCGCTGTGGCGGCGGCCTGGTCGCGCAGCGCGAGCATGACGAGCTTGGGGCTCAGCGGCTTGCCCGTCGCCCACGCCGGGCACTGGTCCTGGCAGCGGCCGCACTCGGTGCACGTCGCGGCGTCGAGCAGCCCCTTCCACGGCAGGTCCTCGACCGCGCCGACGCCGAGCCGGGCGTCGTCCGGGAGGTCCTCGACGGCGGTGAGGTCGAGCGGCTCGCCCGCGGCGTCCCGCAGCGGCACGAGCGGCCCGAGGGCGGGGGACCCGTCCGGCTCCCGGCGGGCGTACACGTTGACGACCGCGAGGAACCGGTGCCACGCGACGCCCATCGTCGGCAGCAGCCCGACGACGACGAACCACGCCATCGACACGAGGATCTTGACGAGCGCGACGACGACGACGGCCGTCTCCAGCGTGCCCGTCGCCACCGGCACCCATGACGCCCCGAACCACGCGGTGAGCGGGAAGTGCGCCGCGGTCGCCCACGCCTCCCCGGCCTGCACGCCGAGCGCGTACTCCAGCCCGCGCAGCACGAGCACGGCGACGACGACGAGCAGCACGGTCGCCTCGACGACGTACGCCCACACCTGGTTCGACCCGAAGAACCGCGAGCGACGCTGCTCGGCCGGCGTCTGACCGTCGCGCGGCCGGATGCGCTGGCGGAGCACGACGAGGTACCCGATCCCCAGCAGCCCGAGCCACGCGAACGCCTCGACGGCCCACTCCAGCGGCGCCCAGTGCCCGACGAGCGGCAGCCCGTACCGCGGCTCGACGAGCTGCCCGTACCCGGTGAGCAGCGTGACGACGAGCACGGGGAACGACACCATGACGACCCAGTGCGCGACCCGCACGACCGGTCGCTGCCGGAACCGCCCGTGCCCGAGCACCTCGCGCACGAGCGTGCCGAGCCGCTGCCCCGCGGGTGACCAGCGCCCCGGCAGCGGCCGCCCGGTCCGTACCGTCCCGACGATGGTGACGACGCCGCGGACGAACGCGGCGACCCCGACGACCGTCGCGACCCACGCGAGCACCAGCGCGACCACCTGCAGCCCGTTCACCGCGCCAACCTAGCGCCCGTCGTCGGCCGCGGGCCCGGCCCGGAGTCCCGCCCGTGCGCGAGCGGTGTGCTCACCGTGCGCAGCAGCCGCCCGGCGGGGTGCCGGGCTCAGCCCATGAGGTCGGCCGGGCGGGCCGTGAGGCCGTGGACGTCGCGCAGCGCCGTCGCCGCCGCCCACCACCCGGCCATGCCGTGCACCCCCGGGCCGGGGGTCGTCGACGACGAGCACAGGTAGAGCCCGGGGACGTCCGTGCGCCACGGCGCGGGCGAGACCCGCGGCCGCGCGAGCATCCGCAGCAGCGACACCTCGCCGCCGGTGACGTCGCCGCCCGCGAGGTTCGCGTCGTGCTCGTCGAGCCGGTCCGCCGGGGTGGCCCACGAGTCGACGACGAGGTCACGCACCCCGGGCGCGTGCCGCTCGAGCTCGTCGAGCAGGGCCTCGCGCGGGTCGAAGGACGACCCCTCGGGGACGTGCGCGTACGCCCACACGACCGTGCGGCCGGGCGCCGCCCTGCTCGGGTCGGCGACGCTCGGCTGGGCGAGCAGCAGGTAGGGGCGCTCGGCGTGCCGGCCCCGGCGGACCGCCTCCTGCGCGGCGGCGAGGTCGTCCC
>JAEXEM010000300.1 GCA_023401045.1 Actinomycetes bacterium | reverse complement strand
GGGGTGGGCCGGGGGGGGGGCGTGGTGGGGGGGGGGGGGGTGTACCCCCGCGTCGTGGGGGGGGGCCGACGACCCCAGCCCGCGGCCGTGCGGCACACGGTTGCGGCACGTGAGGTGCAGCCCGGTCTGGGGGGCACCGACGTGGTCGAGAGCCGCCCGCAGGGCCCGCACGACGAGGTGCGACTCGTCGTCGGGCACCTCCCCCGCCCCCTCGCCCTCGACGTCGACGCGCACGCCGGGCCCGGCGAGCGCGCGGACCTCGAGGTCGTCGTGCAGCCCGAGCGCGAGACCGAGCGCGTCGAAGCCGGGACCGAGGTTGGCGGAGGTCGCGGGGACCCGGACGCGCACGTGCGCGGCGCGCAGTCGCACGGTCGTCAGCCCAGGCCGAGCGCGTCGGCGATCGACACGACGTCGGCGGGCACCCGCACGGGCTGGACCTCCCCGCCGTCGGCCGTGCGCAGGGCCCACTGCGGGTCCTTGAGGCCGTGGCCGGTCACCGTGACGACGATCCGCGCGCCCGCGGGCACGAGGCCCCGCTCGGCGCGGGCGAGCAGCCCGGCGACGCCTGCGGCGGACGCGGGCTCGACGAACACCCCGACCTCGGCGGACAGCACGCGGTGCGCGGCGAGGATCTGCTCGTCGGTCACCGACTCGATGACGCCGCCGGACACGTCGCGCGCCTCCTCGGCCTGCTGCCAGGACGCGGGGTTGCCGATGCGGATGGCGGTGGCGATGGTCTCGGGGGTGTCGACGGGGTGGCCGAGGACGATCGGCGCCGCACCGGCGGCCTGGAAGCCCCACATCACCGGGGTCCGGTTGGCGACGGCGGGCAGGCTCGCACCGGCGTCGAGGCCCGCGTACTCGCGGTAGCCCTTCCAGTACGCCGTGATGTTGCCGGCGTTGCCGACGGGCAGGCAGTGGATGTCGGGGGCGTCGCCGAGCGCGTCGACGATCTCGAAGGCGGCGGTCTTCTGCCCCTCGATGCGCGCGGGGTTGACGGAGTTGACGAGCTCGACGGGGTACGCCTCGGCGAGCTTGCGTGCCGCGACGAGGCAGTCGTCGAAGTTGCCGTCGACCTGCAGCAGCCGGGCGCCGTGCGCGACGGCCTGGCTGAGCTTGCCCATGGCGATCTTGCCGTCCGGCACGAGGACCGCGCAGACCATGCCGGCGCGGGTGGCGTACGCGGCGGCGGACGCCGACGTGTTGCCGGTCGAGGCGCACACGACAGCCTTCGCGCCCCGGGCGGCGGCCGCGGAGATCGCGGTCGTCATGCCGCGGTCCTTGAACGACCCCGTGGGGTTCATGCCCTCGACCTTGACGTGCACCTCGGCGCCCGTGCGCTGCGAGAGCACCGGTGCGGGGACGAGCGGCGTGCCGCCCTCCCCGAGCGTGACGACGCGCTCCTGGACGTGGGCGGGCAGACGGTCGGCGTACTCGGCGATGACGCCGCGCCACTGGTGGGCCATGGGTCGGGTTCCTCGGTTCGTGATTGCAGGTCGTCGTGGCAGGGTCAGAGCACGGGCAGCACGGACACCACGCTGCGGACGACGTCGAGCGCGGCGACCGCGTCGACCGTCGAGCGCAGCGCGCGGTGGCTGGCGACGTGCGTCGTGATGACGAGCGTGGCGCGCACGTCGTCACCGTCCCCCTGCAGGGTCTGCTGGACGGACTCGATCGAGACGTCCTGCGCGGCGAGCTCGGCGGCGACGCGCGCGAGGACGCCCGGCAGGTCGTCGACCTCGAGCCGGACCTGGTAGCGCGAGCGCGCGGCGCCGGCGTCGAGCACCGGGAGGTCCGCGTGGGACGACTCCACCGGGCCCTTGCCCCCGAGCACGCGGTGGCGCGCGGCGGACACGAGGTCGCCGAGCACGGCCGAGGCCGTCGGGGCACCGCCGGCACCCCGCCCGTAGAACATGAGCTCGCCGGCGGCCTCGGCCTCGACGAACACCGCGTTGAACGCCTGGCGGACGCCGGCGAGGGGGTGGTCGGTCGGCACGAGCGTCGGCTGCACGCGCACGAGGACCCCGGCACGGCCGGACTCGTCGGTCGCCCGCTCGGCGACGGCGAGCAGCTTGAGGACGTGCCCGGTGCGCCCGGCCCACGCGACGTCGTCCGCGCTGAGGCCGGTGATGCCGGCGCGGTCGACGTCGTCGAGGCCGACGCGCGTGTGGAAGGCGAGGGAGGCGAGGATCGCGGCCTTCGCGGCGGCGTCGTAGCCCTCGACGTCGGCGGTCGGGTCGGCCTCGGCGTACCCGAGCGCCTGCGCCTCGCGCACGGCGTCGTCGAGCCCGCTGCCGGAGGTCGTCATCGAGTCGAGGACGTAGTTCGTCGTGCCGTTGACGATGCCGAGGACCCGCTGGACGGTGTCGCCCGCGAGGGACTCGCGCACCGGCCGGACGATGGGGATCGCCCCGGCGACCGCGGCCTCGAAGTAGAGGTCGACGCCGGCGGCGTCGGCGGCGGCGTAGATCGTCGGGCCGTGCTGCGCGAGCAGCGCCTTGTTCGCGGTGACGACGGAGGCACCGTGCTCGACGGCGCGCAGCACGAGCTCGCGTGCCGGGTCGATGCCGCCCATGAGCTCGACGACGACGTCGGCCTTGTCGACGAGCGAGTCGGCGTCGGTGGTGAGCAGCGCCCGGTCGACGACCGGGTCGCGCTCGGCGTCGAGGGAGCGCACGGCCACGCCGACGAGCTCGAGCCGGGTCCCGACGCGCGCGGCGAGCTCGTCGCTCTCCGTCACCAGGCGCCGCACGACCTCCGTCCCGACGACGCCGCAGCCGAGGACGGCGACGCGCAGGGGCGGGTGGGTGCCGGTGGTGAGAGCCACGCAGGTGCCTTCCGAGCGGGGCGGTCGAGGACCGCCGGGTGGACGTCGGTGGTGGGGCCGTCGGGTTCGTGTGCGCGACGACCCCGTCACCGCGGCCCAGGATAGGGGTGGCGGCCGGGAGCCGTGCGGACCGTCCGGGCTGCGGTCGCGCCGCACCTGCGGCGCCGGACGGGCGTCTACGGTGGGCACCCCGCACCCCGACGGCGACCGGAGCCCCCATGACCGCACCGACCGAGCAGCAGGCGCCCGCGCCGGGTGCGACGACGCTGTCCGACGCGTTGCGCGCCGGTACCCGGGAGGAGCACCGGGCGGCGGAGCGGTCCGCCTTCGTCGAGCGCCTCGTCGACGGCCGCCTGCCGCTCGCCGGGTACGCCGACCTCGCGGCGCAGCAGCACGCGATCTACACCGCGCTCGAGGCGGCGGGCGAGCGGCTGCGCACCGCGGGTGCGGACGGCGGTCTCGTCATGGCCGAGCTCGTGCGCGTGCCGGCGATCGAGGCGGACCTCGCGCACCTCGTCGGGCCGCACTGGCGTGACCGCGTCCGCGTGCTGCCCGCGACCGCCGCCTACGTCGAGCGGCTGCACGCCGTCGGTGGATCGCTCGCGCGGTACGCCGCGCACGCCTACACCCGGTACCTCGGCGACCTCTCGGGCGGTCAGGTGCTGCGGACGATGCTGCAGCGCCACCACGGGCTCGGCGAGGCCGGGGTCGCGTTCTACGACTTCCCCCTCGTCCACCGGCTCAAGCCGTTCAAGGACGTCTACCGCGAGCGGCTCGACGCCCTCGACCTCACCGCGGCCGAGCGCGACGCCGTCGTCGCCGAGGCGAAGGTCGCGTTCGACCTCAACCGCGCGGTGTTCGCCGACCTCGCCGAGGCCCACGGGATCTGACCGGACCGCAGCCGCACCGAGGCCGGGCGGCGGCGTCAGTCCTCCGCGACGTCGAGCGCGAGCAGGTCGTCGACCGTCTCGCGCCGCACGAGCACGCGGGACGCCCCGTCGCGCACCGCGACGACCGGCGGGCGCGTGAGCAGGTTGTAGTTGGACGACATCGCGCGACCGTAGGCGCCGGTCGCGGCCACTGCGAGCAGGTCCCCCGCCCGCACGTCGCCGGGCAGCAGGACCTCGTGGACGACGATGTCGCCGCTCTCGCAGTGCTTGCCGACGACACGTGCGAGCACCGGCTCGGCGTCGGACGTCCGCGAGACGACCTCGGCGTGGTACTGCGCGCCGTAGAGGGCCGGGCGGATGTTGTCGCTCATGCCGCCGTCGACGGAGACGTACGTGCGCACCCGCCCGTCGTCGAGCCGGACCGGCTTGACGGTGCCGACCGTGTAGAGGGTGAGACCGGCGGGGCCGACGACCGCACGCCCGGGCTCGATCGACAGCCGGGGCAGCGGCGTGCCGAGCTCGCGGCACGCGTCCGCGACGGCCTGCGTGACGTCCTTCGCGATCCGGTCGGGGTCGAGGGGCACCTCGCCCGGCAGGTAGGCGATGCCGTAGCCGCCGCCGAGGTCGACCTCGTCGACGAGGACGCCCGAGCGCGCGTGCAGCTCGGCGCGCAGCGCGAGGACGCGCTGTGCCGCGACGGCGAACCCCGAGGGGTCGAGGATCTGCGAGCCGATGTGGGAGTGGATGCCGAGCAGGCGCAGCTCGGGCCGCGTGAGCACCCGCAGGAGCGCGACGAGCGCCGGGCTGTCGCCGTCCTCGGACGCGAGAGAGAGACCGAACTTCTGGTCCTCGTGGGCCGTCGAGATGAACTCGTGGCCGCCGGCGTGCACACCGGTCGTCACGCGCACCATGACGGGTGCGGGCGGGCCGCCGTGCCCGCGGCGCTCCCGGACGAGGTCGGCGAGCCGGTCGACCTCGACGAGGGAGTCGACGATGATCCGCCCGACCCCGGCGTCGAGAGCCGTGACGAGCTCGGCGTCGGACTTGTTGTTGCCGTGCAGGCCGATGTCGGCGCCGGGGACCCCGGCGGCGAGGGCGACCGCGAGCTCACCGCCGGACGCGGTGTCGACGCGCAGCCCCTCGGCGTGCACCCAGCGCGCGACGGCGCGCGTGAGCAGCGCCTTGCCCGCGTAGTAGACGTCGACACCCGTGCCGACCTCGGCCGCCGCGGCCTCGAAGGCGTGGCGGTAGGCCCGGGCCCGGGTGCGCAGGTCCGCCTCGTCGAGGACGTAGGCGGGCGTGCCGTGCTCCGCGGCGAGGGCGCGCACGTCGACCCCGGCGACCAGGACGGCAC
>JAEXEM010000157.1 GCA_023401045.1 Actinomycetes bacterium | reverse complement strand
GCGTCGAGGAGGTCGTCGAGGCCGCCTCCGGGGGCGCCGTGCCGCGGTGCCGGCGGCCGGTGCGCGAACGCGCGCGGGGCACGCTCGAGCTCGTCCGGCACGTCGACCGTCATCTCGAACCGCTCCTTGGTGAAGAAGCCCGCGAACCCGCCGGAGCGCACCCGCTCGGCCGAGACGATGCGCGCCGCCGAGCCGAACTGCTGGCGCACGGTGGCGACGAGCTCGGCGAGGTCGGTGCCCTCAAGCAGCAATCGCGTGGTCACCGTTCACCACCCCGACGGTGTCGACGCGCACGCCGGCGGCCGTGACCTCGGGGTACGAGAGCACGCTGAGCCGCGTGTCCGCGAGCGCGACCAGCCGGCGCAGCGCCGGGCGGATCGCCGGGGAGCACACGAGGACCGCGCCGCGGCCCTCGGCCTCGGCGCGCGCGACGGCCGTGCGGACCTGCGTGAGCACCGCGTCGAGGCGCTGCGGGTCGACGAGGAGCTGGGTGCCCTGGTCCCCGGGCCGCAGGCCCTCGGCGAGCTGGTGCTCGAGCATCGGGTCGAGCGTGACGACCCGCAGCACGCCGTCCTCGACGTACGGCGCGGCGAGCGCGGGGCCGAGCGCGGCACGTGCCGCCTCGACGAGCCCCTCGGGGTCCGTCGACACCCGGGCGCGCAGCGTGAGCGCCTCGTAGATCCGCCCGAGGTCGCGGATGGCGACGCGCTCGGTGAGCAGGCCCTGGAGCACCCGCTGCACCTCCCCGAGGGAGAGCAGCGAGGGCACGAGCTCCTCGACGACCGAGGGGTTGACCTGCTTGAGACCGTCCGTGAGCAGCCGCACGTCCTCGCGCCCGAGCAGCCGCGCCGCGTGCTCGTGGACGAGCGCGGACAGGTGCGTGACGAGCACGGACACCCGGTCGACGACGGTCGCACCGGCGATCTCGGCGGGGTGGCGCAGCTCGGCGGGGATCCACTTGCCGGGCAGGCCGAAGACGGGCTCGTTGACGGTCTGGCCGGGCAGCGCGGCGAGGTCGTCGCCGAGCGCGAGCAACCGCCCGGCCGGTGCCTGGCCGCGGCCCACCTCGACCCCGGCGACCCGCACGACGTAGGTCGACGGCGGCAGGTCGACGGAGTCGCGCGTGCGCACCGGCGGCACGACGATGCCGAGGTCCATGGCGACCTTGCGGCGCAGCGCGCGCACGCGGGCGAGCAGGTCCTGGTCGGGCCCGGTGCCCACGAGGTCGACGAGGTCGGGTGCGAGCAGGATCTCGAGCGTGTGCACGCGCATCTGCTCGATGAGCTGGTCCGGGCTGTCGGCGGCGGGCGCCGCGACGCTCGCCACGGGCTCGGCCGCGGCGAGCTCGTCGGCCCTCTCCCTGGCGCCCACCCGCTGGGCGCCGAGGAGCATGACCGCGCCGACGAGGAGGAACGGCACCTTCGGCATGCCCGGCAGCAGGGCGAGCGCGACCGCGGCACCCCCGGCGACGGTGAGCGCGGTGCGGGACTGCATGAGCTGGTTGGCCGCGGCCGTGCCCATGTCACCCTCGGCGGTGGCACGGGTGACGACGATGCCGGTCGAGACGGCGAGCAGCAGCGCGGGGATCTGCGTGACGAGGCCGTCGCCGATGGTGAGCAGCGAGAACCGCTCGATGGACTCCCCCGCGGACATGCCCATCTGGAGCATCCCGATGGCGAACCCGCCGACGAGGTTGATGACCGTGATGATGATGCCGGCGATGGCGTCGCCCTTGACGAACTTCGACCCACCGTCCATCGCGCCGTAGAAGTCGGCCTCGGCGGAGATCTCCGCGCGGCGCCGGCGCGCCTCCTCCTCGTCGATGAGACCGGAGTTGAGGTCCGCGTCGATCGCCATCTGCTTGCCGGGCATCGCGTCGAGCGTGAACCGGGCACCGACCTCCGCGACGCGGCCGGCGCCGTTGGTGATGACGACGAACTGGATGACGACGAGGATGAGGAAGATGACGAGCCCGATGACGAGCGAGCCGCCGACGACGAAGTGGCCGAACGCGTCGATGACCTGACCGGCGAAGCCGTCGCGCAGCACGAGCCGGGTGCTCGCCACGTTGATCCCCAGCCGGAACAGCGTGAGCACGAGGATGAGCGAGGGGAACACCGAGAAGTCGAGCGGCTTGCGCACGTACATGCTCGTGAGCAGCACGACGAGCGAGCCGGTGATGTTGACGACGATGAGCACGTCGAGCAGCTGCGACGGCAGCGGGACGACGAGCAGCAGGACGATGCCGACGACCCCGACGGGCACCGCGAGGCGGGCGACGGAACGGTTCTGCACGGTCAGCTCCTCGTGGCGCCGGCACGCGGCCGGCGAGGTCGGGACGGGGTGCCGGCCGGCAGTGCCGGACCGGTGGGCAGGCGGTGGTGGCCGGCGCTCGCGCCGCGGCGGCGCAGCGCCATGACGAACGCGAGGACGCGTGCGACGGCGGTGAACAGGTGCTCGGGGACCTCCTGGCCGACGTCGCACGCGCCGTGCAGCGCGCGCGCCAGCGGCACGTCCTCGACGAGCGGCACGCGGTGATCGCCCGCGAGCTCGCGGATGCGGGCGGCGACGACCCCCGCGCCCTTGGCGACGACGCGCGGGGCACCGGCCCCGGGCTCGTAGCGCAGCGCGACGGCCACGTGCGTGGGGTTGACGACGACGACGTCGGCGCTCGCGACCTCGGCCATCATCCGGTTGCGGCTCATGCGGGCCTGCCGGGAGCGGATCGCGCCCTTGACGAGCGGGTCGCCCTCGGTGCGCTTGTTCTCCTCCTTGACCTCCTGCTTCGTCATCCGCGTCGACTTGCGGTTGCGGCGCATGACGACGACGAGGTCGACGACCGCGAACGCGATGCCCGCGGCGATGCCGCCGCGCAGGAGGGTGGCCGTGCCGTCGCCCGCGGCGGAGAGCAGCGCCGTCAGCGGCAGGCTCCCGGACGCCATGAGCGTCGGGACCATCGCCTGGACGCCGGCGTAGAGGACGGCCCCGACGGCGAGCGTCTTGAGGAGCGTCTTCGTGCCCTGCCACAGCGCCTGCGGGCCGACGAAGCGCTTGGCCGCGGCGGCGGGCTTGAGGTGGTCGAACCGCGGCTTCATGCTGCGTGCGCGGATCCCGCCCTGCGCGGCGGCGACGACGACCGTCGTGAGGACGAGGACGACGAACATCGGGGTGAGGGTCGTCACCGCCGACGCGACGCCCCCGCGCAGCACCTCGACGGCCTGCGCCGGGTCGGCGGTGACCGCGACGTGACGGACCTGCACCATCTGGTCGAGGGCCGCCCCCTGGGCGCGCTCGAGCACACCGGGCAGCATGACGGCGGCAGCGCCGAGCCCGACCCACGCGGACAGGTCCTGCGAGCGGCCGAGCTGCCCCTTGCGGCGCACGTCCTTGAGCCGCTGCGGCGTGGCCTTCTCGGTGCGCTCCCCGCCGCCGCTCATCGCAGCACCGCCGGCACGTCGCGCGCCACGCCGTCCGAGAGGGCCGAGATGACGCCGGGCAGCGCGAGCAGCGCGAACCCGCTGAGGGTGAGGGTGAGGAGGATCTTCAGGGGGAACCCGAGGGCGAACGCGTTGAGCGCCGGGGAGACGCGCGTGAGCAGGCCGAGGCCGACGTCCGCGAGGAAGAGGACGACGAGCAGCGGACCGGCGATCTGCAGCGCCCCGACGAACATGTCCGTCAGCCCCTCGGCGGCCGTCCGGCCGTAGGTCGCGGTGGAGAACATGACGCCGACGGGCAGCGCGTCGAACGTGCGCACGAGGCCCGTGACGACGAGCTGGTACCCGTCGGAGGCGAAGAGCAGCGCGATGGCGAGCATCTGGTAGAGCCGGCTGAACTGCGCGCCGTTCGTCATGCTCATGGGGTCGAACGCCGCCGCGACCTGGAACCCGCCGAAGAGGTCGATGAGCGACCCGGCGGACTGGACGGCCGCGAACACGAGGTAGACGAGGAAGCCGGTGGCCGCGCCGACGAGCGCCTGGAGCACGAGGTCACCGACGAACGTCGCGGTGCTGTCGGCCTCGACCTGCGGCAGGCGCGGCGTCACCGCGAGCGCGAGCCCCGTGCCGAGTGCCACCTTGACCGTCCCCGGGATCGCTCGCTGCGCGAAGGGCGGTGCGACGACGAGGAACGCGATGATGCGCACCGCGGCGAGCATCGTGGTCTCGACCGTGGCGAGCGGCAGGGTGACGGCGGCGGGGTCCATCGGCGCGTCTCACCCGCCCACCAGGGCGGGGATCCGGTCGTAGAGGTCGTGCGTGAAGGTGACGAGCTCGGTGATCATCCAGTGCCCGGAGACGAGCAGCGCGGCCGCGGCGGCGAACGCCTTCGGCACGAACGACAGGGTGATCTCCTGGATCTGCGTGACCGACTGCACGAGGGAGACGGTGAACCCCACGACGAGCGCCGTGACGAGCACGGGCGCCGCGAGCTTGCCCGCGAGCACGAGGGCGTCGAGGGCGATGTCGAGGACGGCGTTGGTGTCCACTACCCGCCCCCGGTGTACGAGCCGACGAGCGCGGTGACGACCAGCCCCCAGCCGTCGACGAGCACGAAGAGCAGCAGCTTGAACGGCAGCGACACCATGACCGGCGGGAGCATCATCATGCCCATCGCCATGAGCGCCGCGGAGACGACGAGGTCGATGACGAGGAACGGCACGAAGATGACGAAGCCCATGATGAACGCGGCCCGCAGCTCGGAGAGCAGGAACGCCGGGGCGAGCACGCTGAAGGGGACGTCGGCGGGGGTCTGCGGGTCGGGCTGGTCGGCGGCCCGCGTGAGCAGCGCGAGGTCCTCCTCGCGGGTGTGCGCGAGCATGAACTCCCGCAACGGCACCTGACCGGCCTCGACGGCGTCGGTGAACGTGAGCGACCCGTCGAGGTAGGGCTGCACGCCGAGCTCGTTGACCGCCCCCACGACCGGTGCCATGACGAACAGCGAGAGGAACAGCGCGATCCCGGCGAGCACCTGGTTGGGCGGGACCCCCTGGAGGCCGAGCGCGTTCCGGGTGAGGGACAGGACGACGAGGATCTTCGTGAAGCTCGTCGTCAGCAGGAGCAGCGACGGCGCGACCGACAGCAGCGTGATGCCGAGCAGCACGACGATCGAGCTGCTCGGGGTGCCGTTGATCCCGTTGATGCTCACGCTCACCTCGCCGCTGCCGGCCGGCGGCGCGGGGGGTGCGGGTGCCGTCGGCCCGACGGTGGCGTGCGCGGGTGCGGCGAGGACGACCTGCAGCAGCACGAGGGCGAGCAGCGCGAGCGCGAGGACGGCCGCGACC
>JAEXEM010000247.1 GCA_023401045.1 Actinomycetes bacterium | reverse complement strand
CGTCCGCACGGTCGGGGTACGGCCGGGTGGTCGACCACATCCTCGTCTCCTCGCGCGACGGCGTCGCGGCGCCCTTCCTCCATGGTCGCGCGCCGCCGCCGTGGCGCACCCCGGCGGCGGCACACCGTGCAGAGCGACGCCGCGTCGAGCGTCGCGTCGTCGACCTCGCGGCCCGAGACTGCGAGGGCACGGACGACGGTGACCCGGGGGTGGACGGTCAGCCCGCGGTCCCGACCGGTGCCGTCGAGCCACGGACGACGAGGTGCGGGGCGGGCTCCGTGACGACCGTGTCGGCGGGCCGCCCCGACCCGAGGTGCTCGAGCAGCTGGTGCACGGCGCGACCGCCCAGCTCGGCGAGCGGGAGCGCGACGGTCGTGAGCGCCGGGGTGAGGTAGGCCGCGAACCACGGGTCGTGGACCGCGGCGACGGAGACGTCCTCGGGCACCCGCAGCCCCCGCTCGGCGAGAGCGGACACGACGCCGAGCGCGAGGACGGCCGTGGCGGCCACGTAGGCCGTCACACGACGCCCCTCCTCGCCGGAGCCGACCGCCGCGACGGCCGCACGCCCGTCCTCGGGCAGCCAGCCGCCACCCAGCACGAGCTCGGGCCGCACCTCGACGCCGGCAGCGCGCAGGGCGGCCTCGTACCCGGCGCGGCGCGTGTCCGACGCGTACCCCGGAGCCCCGGCGACGAAGGCGACCGTGCGGTGCCCGAGCCCGAGGAGGTGGTCGGTCGCGACCCGCGTGGCCCGCGCGTCCTCGACCATGACGCCGGAGGCCGCACCGGTGCCGGGTGCGTTGACGACGACGGTCGGGATCTCGGCGGCGAGCGACGCGACCGCGTCGGCGCCGGGGCCGAACCCGCCCTGGACGAGGAGACCGTCGACGCGGCGCGACCGGACGACCCGGGTGAGGAGGTCCGGGGTCCGCGCGACCTCCTGCGCGTCGAGGAGCAGCAGGCCGCAGCCCGCCTCGGCGGCCGCACGCTCGGCGCCGTGCACGAGGTCCTCGAACACCGGGTTGGTCACGCGGTCGAGCACGAGCCCGAGGGCGTCCGCACGGTCGCGCCGCAGCGCGGCGGCCGCCGAGCGCGGCACGTACCCGAGCTCGCGGACGGCCGCCGTCACCTTCGCGCGCGTCTCCGGGCGCACGGTGAGGCCGGGGTCGTCGTTGAGGACGCGCGAGACGACGGCGGGTGACACCCCCGCCCGCGCCGCGACGTCCTGGATCCGCGCACGTCGGCGCCCGGGCCCTGCCGGGCCGTTCCGTGGTGCGTCCACCGCTGTCCCCCGTCCGGCCGTTTGACACCGTTGTCAGCAGCGCCCTAACGTCGCTGGGTAAATCCATTTACCACAGGAGACCCTAGCAATGGCGCTCATGGTCCACGAACGCGGGCTCGAGAAGTTCCGTCCCCTCGAGAAGGTCCTCGTCCACGACGACTTCGACCGCGGCTTCAACGGCTGGCTCGACCTCACCCCCAACTTCGTCCGCGAGGGCTTCGCCTCGCAGCCGTCCCCCATCGACCTCGGCTCGTGGGGTCCGTCGATGATCAGCGCGGCACCCATGCGGTTCGCCGCCGGCCACGGGTCGATGGAGGGGAACTACTCCCTCAAGCTCGCCACCCGGCCGACAGCGCGCGAGTACGAGCAGCCGCCGGCCGAGGGCTCGATGAGCACCGTCATCAAGCGGCTGTCGAAGCTCGACGACGACCACCGGTACATCCAGCTCGAGGCCTGGTACTCCTACACGCCCGAGCAGGACCGCTGGGGCACCGGCGAGGAGGACATCCGCGCCTTCGGCATGTGGTTCGACGTGCAGGACGAGACGCACCGCTGGCAGCCGGGCGTCCGCTACGTCAACTCCGTCAACGGCACGAAGGTCAAGCGCTGGCAGTACTTCCAGGTCGCCCCCGGCGTCACCCGCGAGCGCTGGACCGGCAGCGCCGACGGCTGGGAGGCGCCCGGCATCGACGCCATCTGGTGCGGGCAGCGCTACGCGGACGGCTCCGCGGACGGGTTCCAGTGGGTTCCCGACGGCGACCAGAAGCTCGTCTACAACGAGAGCCCCGACAAGCTCAACTGGCTGTACATGCGCCTCCTCGTCGACCTCGACACGCGCGAGTACGTCGAGCTGCAGAGCATGGGCCGCACGTTCGACCTGCGCGGCACGGCGACCACCCTCGCCCCGCCGTACGACGGCATCCACGGCCTCATCAACCCGGTCTTCTTCATCGAGACCGACACCGAGCGCCGTGTCCACCTGTACCTGGACTCCGTCGTGTACTCGACGGGCCGCGAGCCCCGCGCCTGAGAAGGAGACGACGATGCTCACCTCCGCCACCACGCTCGTCGAGCGCCGTACCGTCCTCACCGGCGAGTACGGCACCCACCCCTACGAGGCCGCGTGGGCCAGCGAGGCGCTGTTCTTCGTGCGCACCGAGGGCACGCACCCCGGGCTGACGATCCAGCCGCAGGTCTCCCCCGACGGCATCGACTGGCTCGACCGGGGCGAGCCCGTCACCCTTCCGGCCGACCGTGACCTCGTCGACGTCGACATGGTCCGGTTCGGCACCTGGGTGCGGCTGCTGCTCACCGGGGCGACGCCGCAGGAGCCGGCCACGGTCCTCGTCCGCCTCGAGCTCAAGGGCTGAGGCCCCGGGCAGCGCGAGGGCCGTCCCGCGGCTGCGGGA
>JAEXEM010000216.1 GCA_023401045.1 Actinomycetes bacterium | reverse complement strand
CGCCGCCCCCCCCCCCCGCCCCCCGGGGGGCGCGGCGCGCGCGCGCGGCGATACCGGCCCACATGGCGTCCTCGGTCGTCGCCGCGAGGGCGACGTCCGCCGGGTCGGCCGGGTCGAGGACGGCGGTGAACGCCGAGTCCCCGTGCCACCCGTCGACGACGGCGCCGCAGTCGACCGACACGACGTCGCCGGGCTGCAGCACACGGGCGCCGGGGATGCCGTGGACGATCTCGTCGTTGACGGACACGCACAGCGACGCCGGGTAGCCGTGGTAGCCGAGGAACGACGGCGTGGCACCTGCGGACGTGATGACGTCCTCGGCGAGCGCGTCGAGCTCGGCCGTCGTCACCCCCGGCGCGAGGGCCGTGCGGACCGCGTCGAGCGCGTCCGCGACGACGAGGCCGGCCCGACGCATGAGGACGACCTGCTCGGGCGTCTTGTACTCGATCCGCTCCCGGCCGAACACGTGAGCCCTAGGACAGGACGGGCTGGAGCGCCGCGACGAGGCGGGCGGTGACCTCGTCGACGTCCCCGAGGCCGTCGACCTGGGCGAGCAGGCCACGGGCCGCGTAGACCTGCGAGATCGGCGCGGTCTGCTCGGCGTAGACGTCGAGGCGGTGCCGGATGACGTCCTCGGTGTCGTCGGCACGGCCCTCGATCGCCGCGCGGCGGGTGAGCCGCTCGACGACGACCTGCGGGTCGACGACGAGCTCGACGGCGAGGTCGAGCTCGGTGCCCGCCGCCGCGAGGATCTCGTCGAGCGCGGCCACCTGGGCCACGTTGCGGGGGTACCCGTCGAGGAGGAACCCCTCGACGGCGTCGACCTGCGCGAGCCGGTCGCGCACGAGCTCGTTCGTCAGCTCGTCCGGGACGAGGCGGCCGGCGGCCGTGATGTCCTGGACGCGGCGGCCGAGCTCGGTGCCGTTCTTGATGTTCGACCGGAAGATGTCGCCCGTCGAGATCGCCGGCACAGCCAGCGTCTCGGCCAGGCGGACGGCCTGCGTACCCTTCCCCGCTCCGGGGGGGCCCAGCAGGACGAGACGTGCACTCAACGCAAGAACCCTTCGTAGTGTCGCTGCTGCAGCTGCGACTCGATCTGCTTGACGGTCTCGAGACCGACACCGACGACGATGAGGATCGACGCGCCACCGAACGGGATGTTGCTGCCGACCCCGAGCACGATGAACGCGATCGTCGGGATGAGCGCGACGAGGGCGAGGTAGATCGACCCCGGCGCGGTGATGCGGGAGATGACGTAGTCGAGGTACTCGGCGGTCGGCCGCCCGGCGCGGATGCCGGGGATGAACCCGCCGTACTTCTTCATGTTGTCGGCGACCTCGTCCGGGTTGAACGTGATCGCCGTGTAGAAGTAGCAGAAGAAGATGATGAGGACGACGTAGATCGCGATGTGCAGGGGCGCGCCGGGGTCCGCGAGGTAGCGGCTGATCCACTGCACCCAGCCGGCCGTCGGGTCACCGAACTGCGCGGCGAGCGTCGGGACGGCGAGCAGCGACGACGCGAAGATCACCGGGATGACGCCGGCCATGTTGATCTTGATCGGGATGTACGTGCTCGACCCGCCGTACATGCGCCGGCCCACCATGCGCTTGGCGTACTGCACGGGCACCCGGCGCTGGGACTGCTCGACGAAGACGACGAGCCCGATGACGAGCACGATGATGGCGAGCACGGCGATGAACTTGCCGATGCCGCCGGCGCCGCCGGCGATCGACCACATGGCGCTCGGGAACGACGCCGCGATCGACGTGAAGATGAGCAGCGACATGCCGTTGCCGACGCCGCGCTCGGTGATGAGCTCGCCGAGCCACATGATGAGGCCGGTCCCGGCCGTCATCGTGATGACCATGATGAGCAGCGTCGTCGGGGAGTCGTCGGGGATGACGTCGAGCGAGCACCCGGCGAAGAGGTTGCCGCTGCGCGCGAACGTGATGATCGTCGTCGACTGCAGGACGGCGAGGCCGATCGTCAGGTACCGCGTGTACTGCGTGAGCTTCGCGGTGCCCGACTGGCCCTCCTTGTGGAGCTCCTCGAACTTCGGGATGACCACGCGCAGCAGCTGGATGATGATGCTCGCGGTGATGTACGGCATGATCCCGAGCGAGAACACCGACAGCTGGAGCAGCGCCCCGCCGCTGAACAGGTTGACCAGGCCGAGCAGGTCGTTGCTGTCCGCCGTCTGCTCGATGCACGCCTGGACGTTCGGATAGCTCACCCCGGGGGTGGGCAGGAACGACCCGATGCGGAACACCACCATGATGCCGATGGTGAAGAGCAGCTTGCGTCGTAGGTCGGGCGTCCTGAACGCCCGCACGAATGCACTGAGCACCTGTCGTCCTCCTGCTGTGTGGGCCGTCCTCCGACCCCGTCGCCGTCGATGAGCGGGACGGACCGCCGGGAAAGCCTACCGTGCGTCGCAAGTGCTCCTCGCCGTCGCCGGGTCTGCGTCCGTCCCGTGGACGCGCCTGCGGCGCACGGCGCCGAGCAGGAGGCTGCCGCTCCCGATGCCGACGACGCCGAGCAGGGCGAGCCGCAGCGCGTCCGCGCCGGTGCTCGCGAGAGCACCGGGCGAGCCGGCGCCGGCGGGGGCGAGCAGGCGCCCGGTGACGTCTGCCTCGTCCGCCGGGGTCCCGGGCGCCCGGACGTCTCCCCCGCCGCCCGCGCCACCCCCGGAGCCACCGTCCGAACCGTCGGTGGCGCCGCCCGGCGTGGTGCCGGGCGTGCTCCCGGTGCGCTCCTCGAGCCGCAGGTGGACGACGAAGGACGCGGCACGGCTCCCCACGTGCGCGGCGTTGCCGCTCACGGCCTCCTCGGGCAGCTCGTACACCAGCGCGACCTGCGTCCCCTCGCCCGGACCGAGCACCGCCTGCGCGACGAGCGTCCGGCCACCGTCCGCGAGCTCGCGCAAGGACGCCGCGCCCGACCGCCCGGCACCCGTCCAGCGCAGCTCCACGTCGTCGTAGAAGGTGTCGACGCGGCCGGCCACCGGGTCCTGCAGCTGCACGTCGTGCACCCACGCCCGGAGCACCCCCGTGACGCGGCTGTCGTTGCGCACGGTGAGGCTGCGCCCGGCCCGGTCCCCCGGGACCGCGACAGGCACCCCGAGGAACGACTCGTCGGTGGTCACCGGCTCCCCGCCGTCCCACGCGAGGTCGATGACGGGCGCGCCCGCCGCGTGCGCGGCGGCCGGGGCCCCGAGGGCCAGGCCGACGAGGACGAGCACCGCGCACAGGCGCCGCGCTCTCACGGTGCGCTCCCGGGGCGCCAGGTCGTGAAGGAGAAGGTGAGCGAGTGCACGGGCTCGGCGGCCGGGTCGAGGGCCTGGAGCCCCCCGGCGCGCCACGTGTCGTCCGCCGTCACGGACGGACGGGCGGTGAGGCCGGGCACCACCGCCTCACCCGTGACGGTGGCGGTGTTCGTGTGGGCACCGGTGACCGGGACGTACCGGGCGACGAGGCACCAGTACTCCGCCACGGGGGTCGTCGAGGTCGAGTACGTCGCGGGGACGGGCGTCGACGTGCGCACGGCCGCGCCGGTGCTGCTCGTCGTGCAGGCGGCCGGCGAGGCCACCTTGTGCAGCGACCACCGGGACGCGCCGAACACCCCGCCCTCGACGTGCGGTGTGACGGTGTAGGTCAGTCCTCGATGGCCCTGCGCGAGGGCGTCGACCTGCACCGGCACGGCGACCGCTCCGCCGGCGCCGGTCGACCCGAGCAGGGCCGCCGCCTGCGCCGGGCCGAACGTCACGACGAGCTCCTGCCCCTCGGCGCTCGCGTACTGAGCGAGCGTCCCCGGCGCGGCCGGGGCACCCACGCCGAACACGGCGACACCCACCGGCATGCGCACCGTGCCG
>JAEXEM010000140.1 GCA_023401045.1 Actinomycetes bacterium | reverse complement strand
GTGCCGCAGGTGCCGCGGCGGGCTCGGCCACGGGCTCCGCCTCCGTCACCGGCTCCGGCGCGACGGCCGGCTCCGGGTCCGGCGTCGCGGCGGGCGCGTCCTGCGCCTCGCCCACGACGGGTGTCGTCACCTCGGGCGGGGTCACCAC
This sequence comes from Actinomycetes bacterium, assembly GCA_023401045.1. Lineage (GTDB taxonomy): Bacteria > Actinomycetota > Actinomycetes > Actinomycetales > Cellulomonadaceae > Cellulomonas. The sequence continues at coordinate 3,379 of JAEXEM010000140.1, read as the reverse complement.
GTCACGCACGACGCGGCGTCGTCGCCTCGTCGGTGCCGGCTCGGCGGCGTTCTCGACCTCGGTGCTGTTCTCGGGGCTGTTCACGGGAGACAAGCGGTGTGCTCCTGGTACCGGGGCCCCCGTCCACACGACGTGCGCCCCCGCGCGGTCGGTCGTCGCTCACGGCCGGTTGCCCGGCGCGGCGACGGAAGTCGTCGGTCGCAGCCGCCCCGTCGTCCGGCGCCATCGCCTGCCGGGCCGTCTCGGGGCTCCTGGGGGGAGCCCGCCGAGGGCGGGGCGGCGGCTGGCCTGCACGGTCGTGCCGTGGCGAGCTGGTCGGGCCCGGCGGTGTGGACGTCGGGACCTTGCGTCAGTATCGCACAGGAGGCCGTGACAGCCTCCTGACGGCGCGCCGCACGTTCACGACAGAGTGTCAGCACCCGGGACCTTGGTCCCTGCGGCCCTGCACCCATCGTCCTACCGTTGAAGGAGGCGTGCGCAGTCGTCGCGCCATCCCGTCGCGGGCGCCGGTCCGCGACGAACCCGCACCCGTACCAGCTGGAGACCCGCGTGGACGCCCTCGACCTGGCCCGCTGGCAGTTCGGCATCACGACCGTCTACCACTTCATCTTCGTGCCGCTGACGATCGGCCTGTCGCCGCTCGTCGCCATCATGCAGACGGCGTGGGTCCGCACGGGCAACGAGCGCTGGCTGCGGCTGACGAAGTTCTTCGGCAAGCTCCTGCTCATCAACTTCGCCATCGGCGTCGCCACCGGCATCGTGCAGGAGTTCCAGTTCGGCATGAACTGGTCGGAGTACTCGCGCTTCGTCGGGGACGTCTTCGGCGCGCCGCTGGCGATGGAGGCGCTCGCCGCGTTCTTCGTCGAGTCGACGTTCCTCGGCCTGTGGATCTTCGGCTGGGACCGGCTGCCGAAGAAGATCCACCTCGCGTGCATCTGGGCCGTCGCGATCGCGACGAACCTCTCCGCGTACTTCATCCTCGCCGCGAACTCGTGGATGCAGCACCCCGTCGGCACGACGTTCAACTTCGAGACCGGCCGCGCGGAGATGACGGACATCGGCGCCGTGCTGAGCAACGTCACCCTGCTCGCCGCGTTCCCGCACACCATCACGGCGGCGTTCCTCACCGCGGGCACCTTCGTCGCCGGCATCGCCGCCTGGTGGATGGTCAAGCTCGTGCGCAAGGGTGACGTCGGCACGGCACGTGACGTCTACCGCCCCGCCGTCGTCCTCGGCCTCGTGACGATGCTCGTCTCCGGCGCCGGCGTCGCGCTGTCCGGCGACTGGCAGGCCAAGCTCATGTTCGACCAGCAGCCGGCCAAGATGGCCGCCGCCGAGGGGCTGTGCACGACCGAGGAGGGCGCCGCCTTCTCCATCCTCGCGATCGGTGACCTCACGAACGACTGCGAGAACGTGCGGCACCTGCTCGAGGCGCCCGGGTTCACGTCGTTCCTCGCCACAGGCGACTTCGACGCCCCGATCCGCGGTGTCGAGGAGCTCCAGGAGTACTACGCGGACTGGATGACCGAGTGGCAGGAGGAGACGGGGGTCGACGCGATCGACGTCGAGAGCACGCAGTTCTACCCGAACCTCGCCGTCACCTACTGGTCGTTCCGCCTCATGATCGGCTTCGCGGCCTTCTCCGCCGCACTCTCCCTCGCCGCCCTCTGGCTGCTGCGGAAGAAGGGCTCGGTCACGGACAAGACCTGGTTCGCCAAGTTGGGCCTCATCTCGATCCCCATGCCGTTCCTCGCCTCGTCGTTCGGCTGGATCTTCACCGAGATGGGCCGCCAGCCGTGGGTCGTGGCCCCGAACCCGAATGCCAACGGCGTCGACGGCGTGTGGCTGCTCACCGCCCGCGGCGTGAGCGACGTCGTCTCCCCCGGCGTCGTGCTCTTCTCGATGATCGGGTTCACGCTGCTCTACGGCGTGCTCGCGGTCGTCTGGTTCCGCCTCATGAAGCGCTACGCCGCCCAGGGCGTCGCCGACACCGAGCACGACCCGAGCCCCGACAACCCCGACAACGCACCGGACACCGACGGCAGCGACCGTCCGCTGTCCTTCGCCTACTGAGGAGCCGGCAGCCATGGACCTCGCGATCGTCTGGTTCCTCCTCATCGCCGTCCTGTGGACGGGGTACCTCGTCCTCGAGGGCTTCGACTTCGGCGTCGGCATGCTGCTCGCGATCCTCCCGAAGGGCGACAAGGCCCGCAAGGAGAAGGAGCGGCGGCTGCTCATCAACACCATCGGCCCGGTCTGGGACGGCAACGAGGTGTGGCTGCTCACCGCGGGCGGCGCGACCTTCGCCGCCTTCCCGGAGTGGTACGCGACGCTGTTCTCGGGGTTCTACATCCCGCTGTTCCTCATCCTGCTCGCCCTCATCGTGCGCGTCGTCGCCTTCGAGTGGCGCGGCAAGATCGACACGGTGCGGTGGCGCTCCTGGGCGGACCGTGCGCTCATCTTCGGGTCGTTCGTGCCGGCGCTCCTGTGGGGCGTGGCGTTCGCCAACCTCGTGCGCGGCGTCGAGCTCGACGCGAACCACCAGTACGTCGGCGGCTTCTTCGCCCTCCTCTCGCCGTTCGCGCTGCTCGGCGGGCTCGTCACGCTGTTCCTCTTCCTCACCCACGGCGCGATCTTCCTCGCGATGAAGGTCGACGGCGAGATGCGGGAGCGCTCGGCACGGTTCGCCTCCGGCAGCTCGGTCGTCACGCTCGTGCTCGCCGGCGTGTGGGCGGTGTGGGCCCAGCTCTCCTACAGCGGCAAGGGCTGGACGTGGGGCGCGGTGCTCGTCGCCGCGGCCGCGCTCGTGCTCGTCGTCGCCGCCACCCGGCAGCGCCGCGAGGGCATCGCGTTCGTGGCGTCCGTCGTGACGATCGTCGCGGCCGTCGTGCTCATCTTCGGGTCGATGTTCCCCGACGTCATGCCCGCGTTCGACCCGGCGAACTCACTCACGGTCGACAACGCGTCCTCGACGGACTACACGTTGACGATCATGACGTGGGTCGCGGTCGTCCTCACCCCGCTCGTCCTGCTCTACCAGGGCTGGACGTACTGGGTGTTCCGCAAGCGGCTCACGCTCGAGTCCATCCCGGACGCCACCGGGCTGACCTTCGACCGCGTGCTGCCGCGTGCGCGCCGGTAGCGGCCGGGCCGCGTGAAGCCCCTCGACCCGCGGCTGCTGCGGCACGCGCGGGCCGCGCGGGGCTACCTCGCGCTCACCGTCGCCCTCGGCATCGTCACCGGCGGGCTCGTCGTCGCCCAGGCGCTGCTCGTCGCGCACGCCCTCGGGCCGGCGGTGACCGACGGCGTCGCCCTGGCGCGCGTCGCGCCGTACGTCGGCGGGCTCGTCCTCGTCGTCGCGGCGCGGGCGCTCGTGTCC
>JAEXEM010000087.1 GCA_023401045.1 Actinomycetes bacterium | reverse complement strand
GCCGGCCTGAGGTCCGAGGGCACGTCACGAGCCGGGCTCTTCTCCGGCCCTGCCCCGGCACGGCAGTGCGGCGACCCGCGGCCGCGCTGCGGGTCCCGGGCCCCCGGGCTAACGTCGAGCCGAGGCCCCGCGCGCACGGGGGCACGTCGTCGTCACGGAGGTGGTCGGCATGTCCCACGAGCGCCGGACGGTCGTCGCCGTCGACATCCCCGCAGCGGTCGCGACGGTCTGGGAGCACGTACGGGACCCCGAGCTCGTGCGCCGGTGGTTCGGGTGGGACCACGACGGGCTCGACGAGGAGATCCGCCAGATCTTCGTCGAGGACGCCGTCGAGATCCACGACCACACCGACGGCGTGACGACCCGCAGCCTCAAGTTCCCCAACCACGACCGGCTCACCCTCACCGCGCGGGACACCGAGCCGATGCTCACGCACGTGAGCGTCACCCGGCACGGGCACCGCGCGACGGACGAGATCGGCTGGTTCGACGAGATCGACGAGGGCTGGATCCAGTTCGTCCACCAGCTTGCGTTCGCGCTGCGCGAGCACCCCGGGGAGAACCGCGTCACTCTCCAGGCGCACGGGCTCGACGCCGGTGACCGTCACGACCCGCTGCTGTTCCGCGTGGGTCTGCACGGCGTGCGGGGTCTGCCGATCCACGGCCACGTCGAGATCGTCCGGCCCGACGGGTCGCACAGCGGCGGCACGGTCGTCTACCGCACCGCCAACCAGGTCGGCATCCACGTGCACGGCATCGCGGAGTCGCTGCTCGTGCTCGTCATGCGGCCCGTCGGCGTCCGCCCGCCGCACGGCACCGTCGACGCGACCCTGTCGACCTACGGGCTCGACGACGAGCTGCTCGCCGAGGCGCGCCGCCGCTGGTCGCGGTGGTGGTCCGACCGCCCGCACAGCAGGTCCCGGGCGGCGTCCTCGCGCTGAGCGGGCCCTCCGTCGTCCTCGGTCCTCGTCACCGGCGGCACGGTCACAGCGTCCGCTGCCAGACGCCTCCCCCGCCGGCGGGCCGGAAGCCCAGCGCGACGTTGATGGTGAGCATCCAGCGGTTCTCCTCCGCGTTCCACGTGCTGATGCGGCGCACCGTCGGGCGGCGCTCGGCGAGCGCCTGCAGCTGCGCCGTCTTGACGAGCATGCCGAGCCGGTGGCCGCGGTGCTCGCCGAGCACGAGGGTGTCCTCCTGCTCGCAGAACTCCGTCGTGTGCGGGGGCGCGGCGAGCTGGGAGTACGCGACGAGGCGACCCGACGGTACGTGCTCGACCGCCGACGTCAGCAGCCACAGGCCCTGCGCGAGCTGCTCGCCGTCCTCCGAGCGGACCCGCGCGGCGTCCCACGTCTGCTCCTCGACCTCGAGCCCGGCGTTCGGCTCGTCGGTGCTCATGCGCCGGCGCAGGTCGGCCATCTGGTCGACGAGCGCGTCGGGCGTCGCGCCCTCCCACGTCACCGTGCGGTAGTCCGGCCCGGCGGACGCGGCCGCGGCGGCCCGGTGCTGCTCGAGGGCGTCCGCGTCGAGTGGGAGCTCGAGGCGCGAGTGCCGCGCGACCTGCTCGAGACGCCAGCCACGGGCGAGGAGGAACCGGGGACCGGGCTCGGACGCCAGGACACGGCCCTCGCCCGTCGGCGCCTGGAGCGTGCCGGGACCGGGGGGCGGCTCGACGGCCTGGGCGGACTCGCCCATGAGCCGCGTGCGGCCCGCGCCGCGTGCGACGTCGAGCAGCGCGTCGTGCAGGGCGCCGCCGATCCCGCGGCCGCGGTGGGTCGGACGGACGGTGACGTCGGTCCAGCCCGTGTGGGTGTTGTCGCGCAGCGGCAGCGACAGCCGGCCGACGCCGAGCACGCGCGCCGGGTCGGTGGGGTCGGCGTCGTCGTCGACGGCGACGAGCCGGACGAGCCGGTCGTACTCCTGGTGGCGCAGCAGGGTGAGGACGCGGGCCGCGGTGGCGGCGAAGTCGTCCGTCCCCCAGGTCGCGCGCGACACCTCGTTGACCGCGTCGACGTACCCGTGCAGCAGCACGGCGTCGGGGGCGTCGAGGGACGCCGGCACGGGCACCTCGTGGATCGACCATCGCGTCATGGTGTCCACCATCCAGTGCACCGGCGTCTCGCGTCGACCGGTTTCCGTCGTCCGTCGCAGGGGACGGCATACGCTTCCCGGATGCCGTGGTGGGAGATCGTCGGGTGGGCCGGCTCGGTCCTCGTCGTGCTGTCCCTCATGCAGGCGCGCGTCTGGCGCTTCCGCGTGATGAACCTCGTCGGTGCCGTCCTCGCGACCGCGTACAACGCGGTCTTCGGCATCTGGGCGTTCGCCGCGATGAACGGCGCCATCGCCGTCATCGACCTCTACTGGCTGTGGCGGCTGCGCCGCGAGCGCTCCGACGAGGCCGTCTACGCCGTCGTCGAGGTGGAGCCCGACGACGCGTACCTGCGGCACGTCCTCGCCGTGCACGCGGCCGACGTCGCCCGGCACCGCACCGTCCCCGAGGGCGAGGGCGCCGGGGACAAGGTCGCGTTCCTCGTCGTGCGCGGCGACGAGACGGTCGGGGTCGTGCTCGTGCGCGACGTCGGCGAGGGCACCGGGGTCGTCGTGCTCGACTGGGTGACGCCGCGGTTCCGCGACTTCACGCCGGGGGAGTTCGTCTACCGGCACTCCGACGTGTTCGCCGCCCGCGGGCTGCGGCGGCTCGTCGTCCCGGCCGTGCCGCCCGGTGCCCGGCCGTACCTTGAGCGGGTCGGCTTCCGGCCGTCCGGGGACGGCACCTGGGAGCGGGAGGTCGCGCCGCTCGTCACCTGACGGGAGCAGGCGGGCGGCCGCCACGTGGACGGCGAGCGTGAGGTCGAGCTCAGCGCACGAGGTGCGCCGCCCGGCACGAGAGACCGGCTGGCTCCGAGGACGACCGAACCGGCCCGCTGGGCACCACGTGCTCGAGAAGGTGCTGCGGTGTGCCGCGAGCACTCCGGCCGACAGCGGATCGCTGTCCCCTGAATGCTGGTCACCCGAACGGGTGGCAGTGTGACAATCGGTCATAGAGAAGCGTCCGAATCGCTACCTTCGACACGCCCGGCAGAGCGTCGGGCGTCAAGAGTAGGGGGATATCTCGATGGTCAAGCTTCATGCTCTGCGTGGCGGCGTCGCCGTTGCTGTCATCACCGGAGCGCTCTTCCTCGGAACTGCACCCGCGCAGGCCGACTGGTCCGACTGCCCGGCAGGTTCCGCCTGCCTGTGGACCAGCAACAACTACCCGGGATCGCCGCAGGCGTCCTTCAGCTCCTCGATCGTCCTGGGCTCCTCCGACAACATGATCAACTCGATCTCGAACAACGGGAACTCGAGTGTCGCGCGGTTCTACGACCGTAACGACCGTTCCGGGTCGTACATCTCGCTGAACAACCCGGCGCGCGGCGGCCAGTCGCGTGACCCGAACCTCTCCAACGGCACCGACGCCACGTCGACGAACTGGGCGAACCGCATCTCGTCCGCGAAGTTCGTCTGACCAGCCCCGGCCCCAGGCGCGGGGGGCGCCGGCGGGCGCCCCC
>JAEXEM010000077.1 GCA_023401045.1 Actinomycetes bacterium | reverse complement strand
CTGCTCGACGGCGCGTGCCAGCCCGCGCACGAGCCGTACGGGGTGGACGCGGGCGCAGTCGGGCGTCCACGTGCCGGCGAGGACCCCGTCGGCACGGACGTGCGCCGTGACGTCGTCGGGGTCGAGCAGACGCAGGTCGTCGCCCCAGCGCCTGGCCTGCGCGACCTGCTCGGCGAGCCGGTCGACCTGCGGCGCGGTGCGCGCGACGACGACCGTGCCGCCGTACGCGAAGTCGCACGCGATCTCCTCGGCCGCCGCGACGCCGCCGACCTCGACGACGGTGTCGCGCATGGCCGCGCGCATCTCCCGTGCCGCGTCGGACCCGTGCCGGCGCGCGAGCGCGTCGGCCTCGACGGGGAACAGCGCGGAGCACCAGCCGCCGTTGCGGCCGCTCGCGCCGAACCCGGCGACGTCCGCCTCGACGACGAGCACGTCGAGCGAGGGGTCCGTCTCGAGCAGGTAGAAGGCCGTCCACAGCCCGGTGTACCCGGCGCCGACGACGACGACGTCGACGACCGTGTCACCGTCGAGCGGCGGCCGGGGCACCGCCTCCCCGGGGTCCTCGGCGACGACCTGGTCCCACCACAACGAGGTCCGTGCGACGGTCACAGGCGCGCACCCGCCTCGCTCAGCACACCGCGCAGGATCTGCTCGATCTCGTCGAACTCCGCCGGGCCGCAGGTGAGCGGCGGGGCGAGCTGGACGACCGGGTCACCGCGGTCGTCCGCACGGCAGTAGAGACCCGCCTCGTAGAGCGCGGGGGTGAGGAAGCCGCGCAGCAGCCGCTCCGACTCGTCGTCGTCGAACGTCTCGCGGGTGGTCTTGTCCTTGACGAGCTCGATCCCGTAGAAGAACCCCTCGCCCCGCACGTCGCCGACGATCGGCAGGTCGAGGAGCCGCTCGAGGGTGCCGCGGAGCACGGGGGCGTTCTCGTGGACGTGCGCGACGACCCCCTCGGACTCGAAGAGGTCGAGGTTCGCCATCGCCACCGCCGCGGACACCGGGTGCCCGCCGAAGGTGTACCCGTGCGCGAAGGTCGTCGTGCCGTGCGCGAACGGCTCGTAGACGCGTGCGGAGACGATGCACGCGCCGATGGGGGAGTAGCCCGACGTCATGCCCTTGGCGCACGTGATCATGTCGGGCTGGAACCCGAGGTCCTCGCACGCGAAGATCGAGCCGATGCGCCCGAACGCGCAGATGACCTCGTCGGAGACCAGCAGGACGTCGTGCTCGTCGCAGATCTCCCGGACACGCTCGAGGTAGCCCGGGGGCGGCGGGAAGCACCCGCCGGCGTTCTGCACGGGCTCGACGAACACCGCCGCGACGGTCTCGGGCCCCTCCATCTCGATGGCCTCGCCGATGCGGTCGGCCGCCCAGCGCCCGAACGCCTTCGGGTCGTCGCGCAGGTGCTCCGGGGCGCGGTACGCGTTGGTGTTCGGCACCTTGAGCGCACCCGGGACGAGCGGCTCGAACTGCTGCTTGAGCTCGGGCAGGCCGGTGATCGACAGCGCTCCGTGCGTCGTGCCGTGGTACGCGACGGCGCGAGAGACGACCTTGTGCTTGCCGGGACGGCCGCGCAGCCGCCAGTACTGCTTGGCGAGCTTCCACGCCGTCTCGACGGCCTCGCCGCCCCCGGTCGTGAAGAACACCCGGTCGAGGTCGCCGGGCGCGTGGGACGCGAGCCGCTCCGCGAGGTCGACGGCCTGCGGGTGCGCGTACGACCACACGGGGAAGTACGCGAGCTCGCGCGCCTGCGCGGCGGCCGCGGCGGCGAGCTCCTCACGGCCGTGCCCGAGCTGGACGACGAAGAGGCCGGACAGCCCGTCGATGAGCCGGTGCCCGTCGTCGTCCCACACGTGGTGGCCCTCGCCGCGCACGATCGTCGGGACGTGCTCGGCCCACGCGCTCTGCCGCGTGAAGTGGCCCCACAGGTGGTCCCGGGCGGCGTCGCCCCGGTCGGTGCCGCGAGGTGTCGTGCTCATCGGGTCCCCCAGTTGTAGAGCTGCTTGTGCAGACGGAGGTAGACGAAGGTCTCGGTGCTGCGCACCCCGGGCAGGGCGCGGATGGACGTGCTGAGGACCTCGAGCAGGTGGTCGTCGTCCTCGCAGACGACCTCGACGAGGACGTCGAACGACCCGGCGGTGACGACGACGTAGTCGACCTCGGGGACGGCGGCGACCTGCTCGGCGAGCGCGTTGAGGTCGCCGTCGGCGCGGATGCCGATCATCGCCTGGCGGCGGAAGCCGACCTGGAGCGGGTCGGTCACCGCGACGATCTGGATGACACCGGTCTCCTGCAGCCGCTGGACGCGCTGCCGGACGGCCGCCTCCGAGAGGCCGACCGCCTTGCCGATCGTCGCGTACGGCCGGCGGCCGTCCTCCTGGAGCTGCTCGATGATGCCCTTGGCGGCCGGGTCGAGGACGACCGGGCCGCGGTCACGCTGCGTCATGGCTCGATCCTCGCCCGGCGGCGAGCCCCGAGGCAAGGGATTCCGTCTCCCACGGGGGTCGCGGCGACGGTTTCCGTGGTGCGTCGCGAGGATCGGCGCAGGATCGGTCGTCAGGGGTGCCGCGCGACCCTGCGCCGCCGCTACCCTCGCCGCAACCGACCGCACCGGCCGTCCCGCCCTCGGCGAGGACGTGAGGAGGACCTGCGTGACCACGGAGCTCACCAACGTCGTCGACGGCCAGGACGTGCCGGCGCTCGACGGCGCTACGACCGCGGTCGTCGACCCCTCGAGCGGCGAGGAGTACCTGCGCGCACCGCTGAGCGGTGCGCCCGACGTCGACGCTGCCTACGCGGCCGCGGACCGCGCCGCGCAGACGTGGGGGCGCACGACGCCCGCCGAGCGCCAGGCGGCGCTGCTCGCGCTCGCCGACCTCGTCGAGCAGCACGCCGAGGAGCTCGTCGCGGCGGAGTCGCGCAACACCGGCAAGCCGCTGCACCTCACCCGCACCGACGAGGTGCCCCCGTGCGTCGACCAGCTGCGGTTCTTCGCCGGCGCCGCGCGGGTCCTCACCGGGCTGGCAGCGGGCGAGTACCTCGCCGGGCACACCTCGTGGGTGCGCCGGGAGCCGGTCGGCGTCGTCGGGCAGGTGACGCCGTGGAACTACCCGCTCATGATGGCCGTGTGGAAGATCGGGCCGGCGCTCGCCGCCGGCAACACGGTCGTCCTCAAGCCGTCCGACACGACCCCGGTGACGACCGTCGCGCTCGCGCGCCTCGCGCGCGAGGTGCTGCCGCCCGGTGTCCTCAACGTCGTCTGCGGGGACCGGGACACCGGGCGCGCGGTCGTCGCGCACCCGCGCCCCGACATGGTGGCGATCACCGGTTCCGTGCGGGCGGGTCGGGAGGTCGCGCGCGCCGCGGCGGACGGGCTCAAGCGGGTCCACCTCGAGCTCGGCGGGAAGGCGCCGGTGCTCGTGCTCGAGGACGCGGACGTCGCGGCAGCGGCCGACGCCATCGCCGAGGCCGGCTACTACAACGCCGGGCAGGACTGCACCGCGGCGACCCGCGTGCTCGTGCACGAGAGCCTGCACGACGACCTCGTCGCCGCGCTCGCGGACGCCGCTCGCACCCGCCGCACCGGCCCGCCCGACGACCCCGACGTCGCGTTCGGGCCCGTCAACAACGCCGGCCAGCTCGAGCGCGTCACGGGGTTCCTCGACCGCCTGCCGGCGCACGCCCGCGTCGTCACCGGCGGCGGGCGCGTACCGCGACCGGGGTGGTTCCTCGAGGCCACCGTGGTCGACGGGCTGCGGCAGTCCGACGAGGTCGTGCAGGAGGAGGTGTTCGGCCCCGTCGTCACGGTGCAGACGGTCACGGACGAGGACGAGGCGGTGCGGTGGGCGAACGGCGTGCGGTACGGGCTCGCGTCCTCGGTGTGGACGCGGGACCACGCCCGCGCGCTGCGGGTCTCCCGCGCGCTCGACGCGGGTGTGGTGTGGGTCAACACGCACCTGCCGTTCGTCGCCGAGATGCCGCACGGGGGTGTCAAGAGCTCGGGCTACGGCAAGGACCTCTCGCTCGCCGGTTTCGAGGACTACACGCGCCTCAAGCACGTCATGTCCGCGTTCGACGCCTGAGCCGAGCAGCACGGAGGGGGACGAGCCGTGACGATCCCGACACGTGGGCGCCCCGTTCCGCGCCCCTCCCCGCGCTCGTAGCATGTGGCGCCGTCACGCCCGAAGTCTCGGGTTCATCACCGAAAGTTCCGCCCTGACCGGTTTTCCGTCGCCTGCCGTGCCATCGACGACGGATTCCGTTCCGGGCGGTGTGCAGCTGGTCCATGAGTCAGCCGGTCCCGGCCGGCCGAGAGGAGCGAGATGAGCAGCGTCGGACGTCCCGTGCCGGAGGATCCGCGCGTGCGCGACCTCGTGCGCCAGGCCCGGGGCGTGTCGCGCCGCCGGTTCCTCGCCGGGGCCGCCGGTGCGCTGGGCGCCGGCGCCCTGCTCGCCGCCTGCGGCACCGGTGGTGCGCCGAGGTCCGCGTCGGCCGGGGAGCGCGCCGACGGTCCGCTGCGCTGGGCGAACTGGACCCTGTACCTCGACCAGGACGAGTCCGGCACGAGCTTCCCGACCCTCGAGGCGTTCGAGGAGCGCTCCGGCATCGCCGTCGACTACGCCGAGGACATCGAGGACAACGACTCCTTCCACGGCAAGGTGTCGCGTCAGCTCGAGGCGGGCCAGGACATCGGGTACGACGTCGTCACTCTCACCGACTGGATGGCCGCCCGCTGGATCCGTCAGGAGCACGTCGCCGAGCTCGACCGCTCCCGCATCCCCAACGCCGAGAACATCCTGCCGAGCCTCGACGCCGTCGACTTCGACGACGGGCGCCGGTACTCGCTCACGTGGCAGTCCGGGTTCGCGGGCATCGCGTGGGACACCCAGGCGCTCCCCGGCGGCGTGCGCTCGGTCTCCGACCTGTGGAACCCCGAGCTGCGCGGCCGGGTGGGGGTGCTGTCGGAGATGCGCGACACCATCGGGCTCATCATGCTCGAGAACGGCACGAACCCGGCGGCGGACTGGAGCACGGACGACTGGTTCGACGCGCTCGACGTCGTGCGCCGCGAGCTCGACAACGGTCAGATCCGCCAGGTGCGCGGCAACTCCTACACGCAGGACCTCGCCAACGGCGACGTCGTCGCGTGCTTCGCGTGGTCCGGGGACATCACGTCGCTCAACTACGAGCACGACGGCCGCTTCGCGTTCGCGATCCCGGAGGCCGGCGGCACGCTGTGGAGCGACAACCTCCTCGTGCCGAAGGCCTCGCCGCGGCGCGCGCAGGCAGAGGACCTCTTCGACTACTACTACGACCCCGAGGTCGCCGCGGAGGTCGCGGCCTGGGTCAACTACATCACCCCGGTGCAGGGCGCCCAGGAGGTGCTCGCCCGTACCGACCCCGAGCTCGCCGAGGACCCGCTCATCTTCCCCACCGAGGAGTTCCTCTCCCGGGCCCACGTCTTCCGGACGCTCACGCCGGCCGAGGAGGAGCGCTACAACGGGCAGTTCCTCACGACCATCGGGGCGTGAGGACGTGACGACGCTCGGCACCGCGCCGGCCGGGGCCGCGCCCGCGGCGACCGGGGAAGCCCCCGCCCTCGAGGTCGACGGCGTGACCAAGCGGTTCGGCGAGGTCGTCGCCGTCGACGACCTGTCCCTCACGGTCCCGGCGGGCGGGTTCTTCGCGCTGCTCGGCCCGTCGGGGTGCGGCAAGACGACGACGCTGCGGGTCGTCGCCGGCCTCGAGCGGCCGACGAGCGGGACCGTGCGCCTCGCGGGCGCCGACGTCACCGGTGCGCCGCCGCACCGCCGCGCCGTCAACACGGTGTTCCAGTCCTACGCGCTGTTCCCGCACCTCACGGTGCTCGAGAACGTCGCCTTCGGGCTGCGGCGTCGACGCGTGCCGCAGGCACGCGACCGCGCGCTCGAGGCGCTCGCGCTCGTCGAGCTCGCCCACCTCGCCGACCGACGTCCGGCCCAGCTCTCGGGCGGTCAGCAGCAGCGCGTCGCGCTCGCCCGTGCGGTCGTCAACCGCCCGGCGCTCCTCCTGCTCGACGAGCCGCTCGGTGCGCTCGACCTGCGGCTGCGCCGCCAGATGCAGGTCGAGCTCAAGCGCATCCAGCAGGAGGTGGGGCTGGCGTTCGTCCACGTGACGCACGACCAGGAGGAGGCGATGACGATGGCCGACACGGTCGCCGTCATGCAGCACGGCAGGATCGAGCAGCTCGGTGCGCCGGCCGAGCTCTACGAGCGCCCCCGCACGGCGTTCGTCGCCAACTTCCTCGGCCGGTCGAACCTCGTCCCCGGCACCGTCGTCGAGACGCTCGACGGCGGGGCGACGCTCGGGGTCGACGTCGCCGGCCGGCGGGTCCGGGTGGCGGCCGACCGCAGCGTCGCGCGGGACCGCTCGGTGCTCGTCGGCGTGCGCCCCGAGAAGGTCGTCCTGCTCGGTGCCGACGAGGCGGTACCGGCCGGGCACGACGAGCTCGGGACGGGCACGGTCGTCGACACCTCGTTCGCCGGGGTGAGCACGCAGTACGAGGTCGAGGTCGACGGCGTCGGCACGTTCGGCGTCTTCGCGCAGAACCTCGACGCCGCCCTCGTGCGGCCGCCCGGCAGCCGGGTGCGGCTCTGCTGGGCGGTCGGGCACGCGTTCGGCCTCGACGGGCACGAGGCACCCACCGACGGCACGCTCGGCCCCGGCGAGGAACCGTGAGCCTGCCGACGGTGCTGCAGGCACCGGCGCGAGCGGTCCGCGGTGCGCGTCGCGACGGGGGAGCGGGGCCGCGTGCGCTCGTCGTGCCCGGGGTCGTCTTCCTCGTCGCGTTCTTCCTCCTGCCCGTCGGCACGCTGCTCGCGACGTCGTTCTACGCGCCCGTGCCCGGCGGCGAGCTGGGCGAGTTCGCGCCCGCCCTGCGCTGGCGGAACTACCCCGAGGCCCTCGCGCAGTTCTGGCCCCAGCTCGTGCGGTCCTTCGGGTTCGCGGGCCTCGCGACCCTCGCGGCCCTCGTCGTCGGCTACCCCATGGCCTACCTCGTCGCGGTCCGCGCGCGTGGCCGCCCGACCCTGCAGGGGCTGCTCGTCGTCCTCGTCGTCGCCCCGTTCTTCACGAGCTTCATCCTGCGCACGATCGCGTGGAAGCAGATCCTCTCCGACCAGTCGGCCGTCGTGTCCGCGCTGCGCTGGCTGCAGGTGCTGCCCCCGGACGGGCGGCTCACGGCGACTCCGGCAGCCGTCGTCATCGGGCTGACGTACTCGTTCCTGCCGTTCATGGTGCTCCCGCTCTTCGCGTCCCTCGAGCGGCTCGACCCCCGCATGCTCGAGGCGGGCGGTGACCTCTACGCGTCACCGCTGACGACGTTCCGCACCGTCACCCTGCCGCTGTCGATGCCCGGCGTCGTCGCCGGAACGCTCCTGACGTTCATCCCCGCGGTGGGCGACTACGTCAACTCCTCGCTGCTGGGCAACAGCACGACGACGGTGATGATCGGCCAGGTCGTCGAGGCCCGGTTCTTCCGCGTGCTCGACTACCCGACCGCGGCCGTGCTCTCCGTCGTGCTCCTCGTCTCCGTCCTCACCGCCGTCACGCTCTACGTGCGGCGGGCCGGCACCGAGGACCTCGTGTGAACCGGGTCCGGCCGGGGGAGGCCGTCGTCCCGCTGCTCGCGTCGCTCGGGTTCGTCTTCCTCCTCGTGCCCATCGCCTACACGGTCCTGTTCTCCTTCAACGACGCGGGCAAGTCGAACCTGCTGTGGCGCGGCTTCACCCTCGACGCCTGGCGCAACCCGTGCGGGGCGCCGCGGGTCTGCGAGGCCCTCGCCGCGTCGCTCCAGGTCGGGCTCGCCGCGACGCTGCTCGCGACGACGCTCGGCACGCTGCTCGCGGTGGCGCTCGTCCGCGGGCGGTTCCGGGGACGAGGCGTCGTCAACCTCCTCGTCTTCCTGCCGATGGCGACCCCGGAGGTCGTCCTCGGCGCCGCGCTCGTCTCGCAGCTCCTCGCGCTGCGGCTGCCGCTCGGTCTCGGCACGGTCGTCCTCGCGCACGTGACGTTCTGCGTGAGCTTCGTCGTCGTCGCGGTCAAGGCCCGCGTCGCGACGCTCGACCCGGCGCTCGAGCAGGCCGCCGCCGACCTCTACGCCTCGCCGTGGCAGGCGTTCTGGCGGGTGACGTTCCCCCTGCTGCTGCCGGGGATCGCCGCGGCCGCGCTGCTGTCGTTCAGCCTGAGCATCGACGACTACATCGTCACGAGCTTCACCTCCGGCGGGTTCACGACGTTCCCCGAGTTCGTCTACGTCTCGGCGACCCGGGGCATCCCGCCGCAGGCGAACGTCATCAGCACGACGATGTTCGTCGTCGCGCTGCTCGTCGTCCTCCTGGGGCGTCTCCTCGCGCGCGGACGGCGCCCCGGTCGCGCGCACGGGTGAGGCTCCCAGGCTGCACCCAGGTCCTTCGCCGACGATGGGCCCGGCCGACGTAACCTGTCGGGCGGGCGCGGGTCGACGCGCCGGGCAGCATCCGTGGGAGAGGTGGGGGCGTGGAGACGGTCGTCGGGGTGCTCGTGTTCGTCGTCGTGCTGCTGGCGTCGATCGCGCTGCACGAGGTCGGGCACATGGTGCCCGCCAAGCGCTTCGGCGTGCGCGTCAGCCAGTACATGGTCGGCTTCGGGCCGACGCTGTGGTCCCGCACCCGCGGTGAGACCGAGTACGGGCTCAAGGCGATCCCGCTCGGGGGCTACGTGCGGCTCATCGGCATGTACCCGACCGACGAGGCCGTCGCGGCGCGCGAGCCCCGCACGTGGTGGCAGCGCACGGCCGCGGCCGCGCGCGAGGCCAGCGCGCAGGAGATCCGCCCGGGGGAGGACCACCGTGCCTTCTACCGCCTCTCGACACCGAAGAAGCTCGTCGTCATGCTCGGCGGCCCGGTGATGAACCTCGTCATCGCGTTCGTCCTCCTGCTCGTCGCGTACGTCGGCATCGGCATCCCCACGGCGAGCACGACGCTGGCGAACGTGTCGGAGTGCATCGTCGCCGCCGACGCACCGGCCGGCACCGAGTGCTCCCCGGACGACCCGGCGGCGCCCGGCGCCGCCGCCGGGCTGCGCCCCGGGGACCGGCTCGTCAGCTGGGACGGTACCGAGGTGACGTCCTGGGCGCAGGTGAGCGGGCTCATCCGGGCCACCGGGGACCGGACGGTCCCCGTCGTCGTCGAGCGCGACGGCAGCGAGCTCGAGCTGAGCGTCACCCCCGTCGTCGCCGAGCGCCCGGTCGTCGACGAGGACGGCTTCGTCGTCACCGACGACTCGGGCGAGGCCGTCACGCGGCCCGTCGGCTTCCTCGGCGTGTCCCCGCGCGAGGAGATCCAGCGTCGGCCCGTCGGGGAGGCGCTCGCGGTCACCGCGAACGGCACGTGGGAGACCGCCAAGGTCGTCGTCACGCTGCCCGCGCGCGTCGTCGACCTCGTCGGGGTCACCGTGAACGGCGGCGAGCGCGACGCGACGTCGATCGTCGGCCCCGTCGGCGTCGGCCGGTTCGCGGGCGAGATCGCCGCGATGGACTCCGAGCCGGTCGCGGTGCGGGCCGCCGCGCTGCTGTCGACGCTCGCGATGCTCAACGTCGCGCTGTTCGTCTTCAACCTGCTGCCGCTGCCCCCGCTCGACGGCGGTCACGTCGCCGCCGCGCTCTGGGAGGGCGCGCGCCGGCAGGTGGCCAAGGTACGCGGCCGCGCCCGCCCGCGGCCCTCGGACTCGGCGCGGCTCGTGCCGGTGGCCTACGCGGTGTTCGTGCTGCTCGGCGGCATGGGGCTGCTGCTCGTCTACCTCGACATCGTCAACCCCGTCCGGATCGGCTGACCGTGGTGGCAGGACGACCCGCGACCGCCCGGACCGTCACCCGACCGTGGCCCGGCCGGTCAGCACGGCGCCGAGGTGGGATGATGAGGGCGTGAGCACCGCGATCAACCTCGGCATGCCGCAGGCCCCCGCACCCGTGCTGGCCCCCCGGCGCCCCACCCGCAAGATCCGCGTCGGCAAGGTCGAGGTCGGTGGCGACGCCCCGGTGTCGGTCCAGTCGATGACGACGACCCCGACGACCGACGTCAACCGCACCCTCCAGCAGATCGCCGAGCTGACGGCGGCCGGCTGCGACATCGTGCGCGTCGCCGTCCCCAGCCAGGACGACGCCGACGCGCTGCCCGCGATCGCGCGCAAGTCGCAGATCCCCGTCATCGCCGACATCCACTTCCAGCCGAAGTACGTCTTCGCGGCGATCGACGCGGGCTGTGCGGCCGTCCGGGTCAACCCCGGGAACATCCGCAAGTTCGACGACCAGGTGAAGGAGATCGCCCAGGCGGCCACGGACGCCGGCGTCTCCATCCGGATCGGCGTCAACGCGGGCTCGCTCGACCCGCGTCTGCTCGCCAAGTACGGGAAGGCGACGCCCGAGGCGCTCGTCGAGTCGGCGGTCTGGGAGGCGTCGCTCTTCGAGGAGCACGGCTTCCGCGACTTCAAGATCAGCGTCAAGCACAACGACCCCGTCGTCATGGTCCGCGCGTACGAGCTGCTCTCCGAGCGCGGCGACTGGCCGCTGCACCTCGGGGTCACCGAGGCCGGCCCGGCGTTCCAGGGGACCATCAAGTCCGCGACCGCGTTCGGTGCGCTGCTGAGCAAGGGCATCGGCGACACGATCCGCGTCTCGCTCTCGGCGCCGCCGGTCGAGGAGGTCAAGGTCGGGATCCAGATCCTCCAGAGCCTCAACCTGCGCCCCCGCAAGCTCGAGATCGTCTCCTGCCCCTCGTGCGGCCGCGCGCAGGTCGACGTGTACACGCTCGCCGAGAAGGTGACCGCCGGGCTCGAGGGCATGGAGGTGCCGCTGCGGGTCGCGGTCATGGGCTGCGTCGTCAACGGCCCCGGCGAGGCCCGCGAGGCCGACCTCGGGGTCGCCTCCGGCAACGGCAAGGGCCAGATCTTCGTCAAGGGCGAGGTCATCAAGACCGTGCCCGAGGCGCTCATCGTCGAGACCCTCATCGAGGAGGCCATGCGCCTCGCCGAGTCGATGGACCCCGTCGAGAGCGGCGAGGGCAGCCCGGTCGTCACGGTCGGCTGACATCGCAGGGCCCCTCGACCGGACAGTCGGGTGTGACGTGCGGCACAATCACCCCATGGCGGCACCGCAGTCGGTAACGGTCACGGGGCGGACCGGTGCCCTCGTCCTGGGCGACCGGGACGTCCCCGCGGCCCTCGAGGTGTGCGCGGTCGACCCCGTCGGGTCCGTGCTCGCCGCGACCCGTCTCCAGCACGCCCTCGCCGTCGGGCTCCGGCGCGCCGGTGGCGAGCTGTGGGGCTACGTCGAGGACGACGTGCTGCTCGGGGTCTGTTGGGTCGGTGCCAACCTCGTCCCGGTGCTCGGTGCGGCCGACGCCGGCGTGACGGCGCGCGCCCTCGAGGCGTTCGCGGGCCTCGGCCGGGACCGTGGCCGGCGCTGCTCGTCCCTCGTCGGGCCGGCCGACGCGGTGCTCGGGCTGTGGTCGCGGCTGCGCGGCGCCTGGCCCGCGGAGCGCGAGGTGAGGGCGCACCAGCCGTCGATGGTCATCGACACCGACCCCCGGGTCGCCCCGGACCCGCGGGTACGACGCTCCCGGCCCGAGGAGTACGACATCGTCCTGCCGGCCTGCGTGCGGATGTTCACCGAGGAGGTCGGGTACTCCCCGGCGAGCGGACCCGGCGGGCCCTACGAGACGCGGGTGCGCGGTCTCGTCGAGGAAGGGCGCTCGTTCGTCCTCGTCGACCGGGGCTGGCGCAAGCCACGGGTCGTCTTCAAGGCGGAGGTCGCGGCCGTCGCCGGCGGCGTCGCCCAGGTGCAGGGCGTGTGGGTCGCCCCCGACCGACGAGGCGAGCGGCTCTCGGAGTCCGGCATGGCCGCCGTCGTCGCGGCGACGCGCGAGCACATCGCGCCGCTCGTGTCGCTCTACGTCAACGGCTACAACACCCGCGCCGTGCGTGCCTACGAGGCGGTGGGCTTCCGTGAGGTCGGGGCGTACGCGACGGTGCTGTTCTAGCGGTGCTGTTCTAGCCGACGGTGCTGTTCCAGCCGTCGCCGCGGTCGTCAGGCGCTGCCGCCGGTGGGCGTCGCCACGTGCAGCGCGACCGGGTCGGGCGACCCCGTGCGCCCCGGGGCGGTCAGCGCAGCAGGCGTGAGAGGCGCCGGTCGGCCAACGGCTTGCCGCCGGTCTGGCACGTCGGGCAGTACTGCAGCGAGGAGTCCGCGAAGGAGACCTCGTGGACGGTGTCGCCGCACGGCGTCCCGTCCCAGCCGGGGCACGGCTCGCCGGTGCGGCCGTGCACCCGCATGCCGCGTCGCTTGGCGTCCTTGAGCTCGGCCGCCGGCCGCCCCGACGCGGCGGAGACCGCCTCCGTCAGCACCGAGCGGATCGCGGCGTGCAGCGCGGCGGTGCGCGGCTCGTCGTACGAGCGCGTGGGTGCGAACGGGCTCGTGCGGGCGACGAGGAGGATCTCGTCGGAGTAGGCGTTGCCGATGCCGGCGATCGTGCCCTGGTCGCGCAGCAGCCCCTTGACCTGCTGGTTGCGCGCGCCGAGCAGCTCACCGAGGCGCTCGGGCGTGAACTGCTCGGACAGCGGCTCGACGCCGAGCGTCGCGATCTGGGGGACGTCGGCCGGGTCGGCGACGACGTGGACGGCCAGGCGCTTGCGGGTGCCGGCCTCGGTGAGGTCGAACCCGGAGCCGTCGTCGAGACCCACGCGCAGCGCGATCGGCGACTTGCCGGGTCGTGCCGGCCGCTCGGGCAGCGCGTCGTACCAGCGCACCCAGCCGGCGCGCGAGAGGTGCCACACGAGGTGGAGGAGGCCGTCGGCCGGCGTGTCGACGACGAGGTCGAGCCACTTGCCGTGCCGGGAGACGTCGACCACCCGGCCGCCGCGCAGCGCCGCCGGCGGCGGCCGGAACGTCTTGAGCGCGCTGAGCGACGCCACCTCGACCCGCGTGAGCGTGCGCCCCTGCGTGCGCTCGCGCAGGTAGCGGGCGAGGGCCTCGACCTCGGGCAGCTCCGGCACGCCGCCATCCTCGCACCGGGCGCCGACGTCCGGCAGGTGCACCGGACGCGTTGCCGGTCCGAGGCGCACCGCCGGGCGCACTAGGCTCGCGGTCATGCTCCTGCGCATGTCCACGCTGTTCGTCCGCACCCTGCGCGAGGACCCCGCCGACGCCGAGGTCGCCAGCCACCGGCTGCTCGTGCGCGCGGGGTACATCCGCCGCGCCGCCCCCGGCATCTACACCTGGCTCCCGCTCGGCCTGCGCGTGCTCGCCAAGGTCGAGCAGGTGGTCCGCGAGGAGATGGCCGCGATCGGCGCGCAGGAGGTGCACTTCCCGGCGCTGCTGCCGAAGGAGCCCTACGAGGCGACCGGCCGGTGGGAGGAGTACGGGCCGAACATCTTCCGGCTCAAGGACCGCAAGGGCGGCGACTACCTCCTCGCGCCCACGCACGAGGAGATGTTCACGCTCCTCGTCAAGGACCTGTACTCGTCGTACAAGGACCTGCCGCTCGCGCTCTACCAGATCCAGACGAAGTACCGCGACGAGGCTCGCCCGCGTGCCGGGCTCATCCGTGGCCGCGAGTTCGTCATGAAGGACGCCTACTCGTTCGACCTCGACGACGACGGCCTCTCCGCCTCCTACGAGGCCCAGCGTGGTGCCTACCAGCGCATCTTCGACCGGCTCGGGCTCGAGTACGTCATCGTCGCCGCCACGTCCGGGGCGATGGGCGGGTCGCGGTCCGAGGAGTTCCTCACCCCGACGGCCATCGGCGAGGACACGTTCGTCCGCTCGCCCGGCGGGTACGCCGCGAACGTCGAGGCCGTGACGACCGTCGTCCCCGACGCGCTCGACTGGTCCGACGCCCCGGCCGCGCACGTCGAGGACACGCCGGACACCCCGACGATCGAGTCGCTCGTCGCCCTCGCGAACGCGTCCTTCCCGCGCCCGGACCGCCCCTGGGAGGCGGCCGACACGCTGAAGAACGTCGTCCTCGCCCTCGTCCAGCCGACGGGGGAGCGCGAGCTCGTCGTCGTCGGCCTGCCCGGGGACCGCGAGGTCGACCTCAAGCGTCTCGAGGCCGCCGTGGCGCCCGCCGAGGTCGAGCCCGCCGGAGACGCGGACTTCGCGGCTCACCCGGAGCTCGTGCGTGGCTACATCGGCCCGCTCGTGCTCGGCCCCAACGTCCCCGTCCCCGACGGCGGCGAGCGCACGGCCGTGCGCTACCTCCTCGACCCGCGCGTCGTGCCGGGGACCCGGTGGATCACCGGCGCGAACGAGCCCGGCCGGCACGTGTTCGACCTCGTCGCGGGCCGTGACTTCACCGCCGACGGCACCGTCGAGGCGGCCGAGGTGCGTGCCGGGGACCCGGCGCCCGACGGCTCCGGGCCCCTCGAGCTCGCGCGCGGCATCGAGATCGGCCACATCTTCCAGCTCGGCCGCAAGTACGCCCAGGCGCTAGGCCTCACCGTCCTCGACCAGAACGGCAAGGCCCAGGTCGTGACGATGGGCTCGTACGGCATCGGTGTCACGCGCGTCCTCGCCGCGCTCGCCGAGGCCAACCACGACGACAAGGGCCTCGCGTGGCCCGCGCACGTCGCGCCCGCGCACGTCCACGTCGTCGCCACCGGCAAGGACGAGGCCGTCTTCGAGGCGGCCGGGGCGCTCGCGTCGACGCTCGCAGCGCGCGGCGTCGAGGTGCTCTACGACGACCGCCCGAAGGTCTCGCCCGGCGTGAAGTTCGCCGACGCGGAGCTGCTCGGCGTGCCGCTCGTCGTCGTCGTCGGTCGCGGCCTGGCCGACGGTCTCGTCGAGGTGCGCCCGCGCGTCGGTGGCGTCGCCGAGCAGGTGCCGGTCGACGCGGCGGCCGACCGGGTCGCCGAGCTCGTCGACGGGCTGCTCGCGGGCTGAGG
>JAEXEM010000064.1 GCA_023401045.1 Actinomycetes bacterium | reverse complement strand
GCTCAGCCCTCCGCGGGCTGCGCGGGCTCGGTCGCGGTGCCGCCGTCGGCCGACGCGGGGCTGGCCTCGCTCAGCGGGGTGCAGCCCTCGGGCCCCACGAGCGGGACCGCCGGGTCGAGGGCGACCTGCTCCTGGCTCGCCGCGAGCGCGAAGTCCGCGCCGAGGACGAGGTCGACGACGGCGTCCTCGCGGCCGTCGAGCACGAGGGTGGCCCCCTGCGCGTAGGAGATGAGCGTGTACGCGGCCGCGCTGCCCTGCACACCGTAGATGATGCGCCCGACGCCCGGTGCCTCTGCGTCCGTGTTGTCGACCGTCCGCACGACGAACCCGAAGCCCTCGAGCGCCTCCTTGGTGCGGGACCCGAGACCGGGGATCTCGGTGCTGTTGTAGACGTCGACGGTGATCTGCTCCGGGGACACCGGGAGCGCACCCTCGGGCGGGCAGTAGACGTTGGCCGCCGCGGTGTCGTCCGTCGGGTCGCTCGTGAACGGCCGGTCGAGGAACGGCAGCGACAGCGCGCCGGTGTACATCGCCGCGGAGCCCAGCCCGGCGACCGCGAGCCCGGCGAGCAGCACGCCGAAGACGACCGCCTGCCTCTCGTGCATGTGGCGGCGGCGCAGCGCGCGCCCGTCGTCCTGGCTCACTCGGGCCCCCTCACTCGCTGCGGTTCGCGTCCGTGAGGACGAGCACCCGCGCGTGCAGCAGCGCGCGCTGCTGGAGCGCCGCGCGCACCGCACGGTGCAGCCCGTCCTCGAGGTAGCTGATCCCCTTGTACTCGACGACGTGCGCGAAGAGGTCCCCGTAGAAGGTCGAGTCCTCGGCGAGCAGCGCGGCGAGGTCCAGCGTGCGCTTCGTCGTCACGAGCTCGTCGAGGCGGACCTGGCGCGGCGGGACGTCCGCCCACTGCGCGGGCGTCGTCAACCCGTGGTCCGGGTACGGGCGCCCGTCGCCCACCGCCTTGAAGATCACGCGTCGAGTCTAGGGGGTGCGTCGCGCACAACTCCGCCGATCGCGCCGGCGTCAGCACGCCGCGCGACGCACGGGACGGATTCACCCGGTCCGTCAGGTGCTGGTCCCCCCGGGTGACGGAGGGCGTCGCGCCGCGTGACCGCCGCCGGGCCGTGGCTACAGTCGCCGCATGCCGTCGCTGTACGCCCTCAAGCCCTGGTACACCCGGCGGCTGCACCGGTTCGTCGCCGCGGCCGTCGCACGCGGCACGTCGCCGGACGTCTTCACTGCGGCGGGGGTGCTCGCCGCGGCCCTCGCCGGTGTCGCCGTCGCCCTCGGCTGGTGGCCGCTGGCGGCCGTCCTGCTCGTCGCACGGCTCGGGGGTGCGAACCTCGACGGCGCCGTGGCGCGCGCCCGCGGCGTCTCGCGCCCGTGGGGGTTCGTCCTCAACGAGATCGGGGACCGTGCGTCCGACCTCGTCGTCCTCGCGGGCCTTGCGGTGCTCGCGGCCCGCACCGGTGCGGCCCCGGTCGCGGGCCTCACGCCCGTCGCGTGGGTGCTCGTCGCCACGGTGGCGGCGACGCTGCCGACGTTCGTCTCGCTCGCCGGCGCCGGCGCGGGCGCCCCGCGGCTCAACGGCGGGCCGGTCGGCAAGACCGAGCGGTGCCTGCTCGTCGTCGTCGCATGCGCGGTGCCGTCCGTCGTCGTCCCGGTGTGCGTCGTGCTCGTGCTCGGCTCGTCGCTCACGGCGGTGGTCCGGGGGCGGCGCGTCCACCGTGCGCTCGCGGTCGGGGCCGCCGCGTGACCCTCGACCCCACCCAGCGGCCCGGCGTCGTCGACCCGCTGGGCGGCTGGCTCGACAGGTCCGCCCTCTCGCTCGACGTCACCCTCGCCGGCCGGCACCTCGACCTCGACGGGCGCGCGGTGTTCCTCCTCGCGCTCACTGCCGGGATCCTCGCGCTCGCAGCGCTCCCGGTGCTCGCCTCGGGCAGACCCGAGCTGCGCCGCCGGTGGACGACGTGGGCGCTCATCCTGCCGGTCATCGGCATCCCCATGTGGCTCGGCCCGGGGCCGACGACGCTGCTGGCCGTCCTCCTCGCGCTGCAGGCCGTGCGCGAGTACGCCGCGATGACACGGCTGCCCCGCGCCGAGACGCTCGTCCTGCTCGTCCTCGCCGTCGCCTACCCCGTCGCGGCGTGGCTGGACCCGTCGCTGCTCGCGCTCGTCCCGCTCGTCGCGCTGCTGTGCGCCGTCCCCGCGGTGCTCGCCGGGGACGCCGAGCGGGGCGTCGAGCGTGCGACGGGCGCGGCGTTCGGGTCGATCTGGTTGTGCTGGTCGCTCGCGCACCTCGTGCTCGTCGGGTCCGACGCCTTCCTCCTGTGCTTCGCCGCAGCCGCGACCGACGTCGCCGCGTGGTGCGGCGGGCAAGGACTGCGGCGGTTCGCCTGGGCGCGCCGGCCGCTGTCCCCGCTCAGCCCGAACAAGACCGTCGGTGGACTTGTCGGCGCGGCGATCGGTGGCACGCTCGTCCTCGTGCTGCTCGGGGCGGTCTCGGTCGGGCTCGTCGTCGCGGTGGTGCTCGGTGGTGTCGGAGGTGACCTGGTGGAGTCGATGGTGAAGCGACGTGCGGGGGTGAAGGACGCGGGCACGTGGCTGCCCGGGTTCGGCGGGCTGCTCGACCGGGTCGACTCGCTCCTCCTCGTGCTCCCGCTCGCGTGGGTGCTCGCGTGAGCGCCCGGACGGGTGGCACCGCACCGGACGACGGCGCCGCCGCGGCGGGGGTGCCGGACGACGTCGCTCCCGCGTCGGGGACGCCCGACGAGCACCACCTGTCGGACACCGTGCGCCGGCTGCGCCGGAGGGTCGGGCTGCCGCCGGGGTTCAACCTCGCCGGTGCGGTGCGGCACACCTTCTGGCGCAACGTGTTCCACCTCGTCGGCGGGTTCCGCGTCGTCGGGTCGGCGCCCTACGAGGCGATGGTCGTCGTCGCCAACCACTCCTCGCACGCCGACACCCCCGCGCTCGTCGCGGCGTTCCCCGCGCCGTACAAGCCGGTCGTCGTGGCGGCCGCCGACTACTGGTTCGACAACCGCTGGAAGGCGGCCGTGCTCAAGCTCGCCATCGGGGGCGTGCCCGTGCGCCGCCACGGGGGAGGGGGGTACGAGTCCCTCATCGAGGGGGCCACGCAGGTGCTCGGCAGCGGCTCGAGCCTGCTCGTCTTCCCCGAGGGAACACGCTCGACGGACGGCCGGCTCGGGGAGTTCCGCAGCGGTGCGCTGCGCATCGCCCAGGAGTTCGACGTCCCGATCCTCCCCGTCGCCGTCGTGGGGACGCGCGAGCTCCTCGCCAAGAAGGGGAGGCTCACGCCGGGGCCGGTCGAGGTGCGCGTCGGGTACCCCGTCGACCCGCACGGGCTCACCGACATGGGACCGCTCGTCGCGCAGATCGAAGGGCTGCTCGCCGCCGGGCCGCCCGTGCCCTCGCGCTCGCGGACGTGGCGGGTGCTGCGTGGTGCCATGGACGGGCCGGCCGGGATGGTGGGCGCCGTCGCGTGGGGGTTCGCCGAGGCGGTGAGCTTGCCGGTGACCTCCGAGATGTACCTCGTGCTCGTCGCCGCCGCGCACCCGCGGCGCGTCGTGCCGGCGGCCGCGTGCCTGGCGGTGGGGTCGGTCGCCGGGGTGCTCGTCACCCGCGCCCTCACCGCCCGGGGTGCGCGACCGCCCGCCCCGCTGACGACGCGCGCGATGCGAGCGCGGGCCGCGCAGGACCTCGCGACCGCCGGGGCCCGGGGGATCTGGCGCCAGGCGCTCAACGGGGTCCCGGTCAAGGTCTACGCGGCCGAGGCGGGTGCGGCCGGTGTCCCCGCCGTGCCGCTCGCGGTGCACGCGCTCGGTGCGCGCGGGGCGCGCTCGCTCGCGGTGGGCGCCGTCGTCGGGGGAGCCGCGGGTGCTGCCGCCCCGCTGCTGCGCCGGTTCTACGGGCCCTACCTCGCGGCGGCCGGCGTGACGTTCGCCGTCGGGCTGGGGCTCGTCGTGCGGCGCTGGCGGCGTTGAGCCGCCGGCACGAGTGCCGGGAAGGGCGAAGGGCG
>JAEXEM010000230.1 GCA_023401045.1 Actinomycetes bacterium | reverse complement strand
GCTGCCGACCGCGGGGTGAGCCACCGGTGACCGGCGCGGGCTCGTCGATCGGGTGATCCGGCCGGGCGCACGACGTCGTCGACCTCCGGGCGACCGCGCCGCCGCTACGCTGCCGCGGGTGCCCGGTTCGCCCCACCCGGCGGGCGGCACCGGAGGACAGCGCCGACGCCGACCGCGACCGGCGACGGCACGACGCGGAGGTGACCGGTGGACCTGAGGTCGCGCTTCCGCACCGTCGTGGCCATGTGGGTGGTCGTCGGCCTGCTCGGCGGCCCGTTCTTCCTCGGCATGGCCGTCATGCTGCTCACCGCCGTCGGCCCGTTCGAGCCGCGCGGGACGGTCCGCGCGAGCGAGCCGTTCGCCCCCGAGGAGCCGGTCAAGGTCTCGGGCAGCGACAGCCTCGACGTCGGCCCGGGCGAGGTGCTCGTGCTCGCGCGGCCCGCCGGCGTGGACCCGGACACGGTGACGTGCGAGTGGCGGACCCGGGTGTTCACGACCGGGGAGCACCGGTCGGGGGTGCTCGAGCCGGTCCCCGTCGAGGGCTACCGGCCCGTCGTGCGGGACACCGTCACCGACCTCGAGTACCGCCCCGTGCGCACGACCTCCCGTGGCACGGGCTGGATGGAGGTCGACCACCTGAGGTGCACCGGCGAGGGCGTCGAGGCGTTCGCCCTCGCCGACGACGACGGGCTGACCCAGACGTTCCGTCTCGGGGCGGGTGCGGCCGCGGCGTTCTTCGGTGTGCTCGTCACGGTCCTCGGGTTCGTGGCGCTGTCGGTCACCCGCCGCTGGAACCGGCAGGACGCGCGGCACCCCGGCGCGCCCCCGACCTCGCCGCCGCCCGCACCAGGCACGCTGCCCGGATGATCCGCTACCCCCGCCCGCTCGCCGACGGCGACCTCGTCGCGGTGACGTCCCCGTCGGCGGGCGTCGGCCCCGCGCTCCTCCCGCGGCTCGAGGTCGCGCTCGCCGCGGTCCGCGCCGCGGGGTTCCGGACGGCCGTCGGCGAGCTCATGTCGGGCGACGGGATCGCCAGCGGCCCCGCCGACGCCCGCGCCGCCGAGCTGCAGCGGCTGCTCACCGAACCCGAGGTGCGCGCCGTCGTCCCGCCGTGGGGTGGTGAGATCGCCCTCGACCTGCTCGGCCGGCTCGACTGGGACGCGCTCGCCGCCGACCCGACGTGGCTCGTCGGGTTCTCGGACATCTCGACGCTCCTGCTGCCCCTCACGCTGCGCACCGGTGTCGCGACGCTCCACGGCCAGAACCTCCTCGACACCCCGTACGCCCCGCCGCCCGGGGTCGCGCGCTGGCTCGACGTCGTCCGCACCCCGCCCGGCGGCACCGTCGAGCAGCGCTCCCCCGGGCGCTACCGCGCGCAGGGGTACGACGACTGGGAGCGTCACCCCGAGTCCGACGTCCTCACGCTCGACACCGCCGGGTCGTGGACGCGCCTCGACGCGGACGGTCCGGTCGAGGTCACGGGACGCCTCGTCGGCGGCTGCCTCGAGACGGTCGCGCACCTCGCGGGAACGCCGTTCGGCGACGTCCCGGGCTTCGCCGCGACGCACGCCCCGGAGGGCCTCGTCGTCTACCTCGAGTGCGCGGAGTCGAACGCCGCGGACACGACGCGCCGCCTGCTCGGGCTGCGGTACGCGGGCTGGTTCGACGCCGCGACCGCGGTGCTCGTCGGGCGCACGCGCGGCGCCGACCTGCCCGGGTGGACGCAGCACGACGCCGTCCGGCACGCGGTCGGCGACCTCGGGGTCCCGGTGCTCGTGGACGTCGAGTGCGGGCACGTGCCGCCGCACCTCGCCCTCGTCAACGGCGCCCTCGCGACGGTCCGCCACGACGCGGACGGCTCGACGATCACCCAGGTGCTGCGGTGAGCGCGCCGGCCGTCCCCGAGGGCACGTCGACGCCGGGACCGGGGTCCCTGCTGCTCGACCGGCTGCATGCCGCCGGGATGACCGACGTCGTCGCGGTGGCACCGGCCCCCGGAGGGCAGGCGGCGACCGCCGGCCTGGCCCGTCGCGGCGACGGCACGACGGTCTTCGTCAAGGCGTTCGACGACGCCCCCGCCGACGACGTCTTCGCCGTCGAGGCGGAGGGGCTGACGACGTTGCGCACCCTCGGGGGCGTCGCGACACCGGCGGCCCTGCTCGTCACGCGCGACCTGCTCGTCCTCGAGGCGGTGCACCCGCAGCCGGCCGACGAGGCGTTCTGGGAGCGCTGCGCGCACGCCGTCGCACGCCTGCACACGACGACGACGCACGACCGGTTCGGCTGGCACCAGGACGGCTGGCTGGGCCGCCGCCGCCAGGTCAACACGTGGCACGACGACGGCCACGAGTTCTTCGCGCACCACCGGCTGCTGCGCTGGCTCGACGAACCCCGTGTGCAGGCGGCTCTCGACGCGGCGGACCGCGACGCGCTCGAGCGGCTGTGCACCCGGCTCCCCGAGCTGCTGCCGACCGCACCCGCGTGCCTCACGCACGGCGACCTGTGGGCGGGGAACGTCCTCGCCACGGCCGACGGCTCCCCCGCCCTCATCGACCCCGCGGTGTCGTACACGTGGGCCGCCGTCGACCTCGCGCACATGTGGACCACCGCACCACCGCCGCAGGCCGCCCGCTTCTTCGACGTGTACGCCGAGCTCACCGGCCTCGACGCGGGATGGCGCGAACGCATGCCGATCGTCCAGCTGCGCCAGCACCTCGCGGTCGTCGCCCAGTTCGAGCCGGACTGGGGCGCGGCCGAGACGATCCGCACGACACTCGCGCCGTTCCGTCGCCGCGGCTGACCCGGTCGTCGCGTCGGCGCGAGGCACCGGGGTTACGCTCACGGACGTGAGCACCGAGCGCCTCGACGGCACCACGCAGCCCGACGCGGCCGAGCAGTTCCTCCGGGACTTCCTCACCGCCGCGACCCCGCAGCAGCGGCACACGTTCGTCCGCCGGGCGAACTACGACACCGGCGAGGCGCTCGTCCGGCACGTCCTCGACGACCCGACGACGGACCGCGCGACGGCGCTGGCCGCCTACTGGATCCTCGGCGCCGGGTACTACTGCCGCTACGGGTCGGCCGACGAGGTCCCGGAGCCCGACCGCGCGACGTGGCAGCTGCTGCGGACCATCGAGGAGCGGTACGCCGCCGGCTTCTGGGCCGACCACGGCATCGCGTTCGACCCGGCCGACGACGACGAGATCGACTGGACCGAGGGCGAGGGGGACGACCCGGAGCCCTACCCCGTCCCCGACGTCATGCTGCGTGCCGTGCCCGGTGAGCTCGTCGACGACGCGGGCACCGAGGACGGCATGCCGCTCGACGTGCACCTGCGCTACTCGGCGCTCGCCGCGGGCTGAGCACGCTGCAGGCTCGGCGGGTGCGGGAGGGCCGCGCGCGGCCCGCTGCGTCGCTGCTGCGCTTCGCCCTGCTGACGGCCGGCCTCGGTGCGGTCTTCACCGCCCTCGGCCCGCTCCTCGGCGACCTGTCCCCGCTCACGCGCGCGGCGGTCCCTGCCGCGGCCCTCATGGTCGTGTGCCCGACGGTGGCAGCCGTCGTCGTCGGCCGGTGGGACGGCGGGCTCGGGGCCTGGCTCGCGGCGCTGCGGCAGGTCCGCGCACCGGCGTGGGCATGGGTGCTCGGCGTGGCGCTCATGCCGGCGGTCGTCGTCATGAGCACGCGGGGCGCGGCGGTGGGCGACGGGCCGGGGCCCGTCGCCGCGGCGGGTGTCGCGGCCGTCTTCCTCACCGGCGCCGTGCTCGAGGAGGCGGGGTACTCGGCGTTCGTCCTGCCGCGCGCGACGCCGCTCGCGGGGCCGCTGGCCGTCGGTGCGGGGATCGGCGTCTTCTGGGCCCTGTGGCACGTCGTGCCCTGGGTGCAGGGCGGCGGCACCGTGTCGTGGGTCGCCGGGCAGTGCGTCTTCACGGTGGCGTTCCGGGTGCTGCTCGTCCGCCTGGCGCTCGCGAGCGGCGCCCTCATGTGGCCGGCGACGCTCGCGCACGCCTCGTACAACACGGCGTGGGCGCTCTGCCCGGGCGCCGGGGCGGGGCTCGACCCGTGGTGGGCGGCCGGGCTGACGGCGGTGGCCTGGCTCGTCCTCGCCGGGGTGCTCCGTGCCGTCCGCCGCCGCGGCTGACGCCCCGGGCCCGTCGCGCCGCCGCCCGCCCCTCCCCGCCGTGACGTCTCAGGCGTGCTCCGGGCGCCGGGTCCGCCGCCACCACCGCCACAGCTCGTCGACACCCCACACGACGACGGGGAGCACGAGGAGCAGGGCGAGCAGCTGCGGCGGCGGGACGGCCGTGCCGAACACGTCCTGCAGCAGCGGGACGCCGACGATCGCGGCGGCGAAGACGAGCTCGAACGCGATGCCCCACAGCAGCAGGTGGTTCGTCCACGGGCCGATCGCGTGCAGCGAGGCGTACTGCGTGCGGCACGCGAAGCCGGTTCCCACCTGGCAGGCGACGATCCCGAGGAACGTCATCGTCGTGGCCTGCTGCCACACGTGGTGCAGCGGGCTGCCCGGGCCGACGTCGTCACCGGGCTGCCAGCCGCCGTGCAGCAGCACGAGCAGGAACCCGGTGACGACGAGCGTCGCCGTCACCCCTCCGAGCAGACCCCACGCCCGCGCGAGCATGGTCCCGGAGATGACGTTGTCGCGCCGGCGCCGCGGCGGGCGGTCCATGAGCCCGGGCTCGGCCGGCTCCCGCCCGAGCGCGAGCGCCGGCAGGGTCTCGGTGCCGAGGTCGATCGCGAGCAGCAGCGGCACGGTGAGCGGCAGCGGCACCGCGCCGCCGGAGAGCGCGAACAGCAGGAACGGCACGACCTCCGGGGTCGCGTGGGCGAAGATGTAGACGATGAACTTGCGGACGTTGTCGTAGACCCGGCGCCCGGCCTCGACGGCGGTGACGACGGTCGCGAAGTTGTCGTCCGTGAGGACCATCGTGGCGGCCTCACGCGCGACGTCGGTGCCCGCGACTCCCATCGCCACACCGATGTCCGCGCGACGCAGCGCAGGGGCGTCGTTCACGCCGTCGCCGGTCATCGCGACGACGTTGCCCTCGGCGCGCAGCGCGTCGGCGATGCGCAGCTTGACCTCGGGCGAGCTGCGCGCGAGCACGAGCTCGCGGTTCTCGGCGAGCAGCCTGTCGAGCTGCGGCTCGCTCATCGCCTCGAGCTCGGCACCGGTGAGGACCTTCGTGCCGTCACGTGCGATGCCGACCTGGCGGGCGACCTCCGCGGCGGTGCGGGCGTGGTCACCGGTGACGACGACGAGCCGGATGCCTGCGCTGTGGCACCGCGCGACCGCCTGGGCGACCTCGGGGCGCGGCGGGTCGAGCAGCGCGGCGACCCCGAGCAGCACGAGGCCGCGCTCGGCCTCCTGGCGGGTGGTCGGCACGTTGCCGGGGGCGTCCCGACGCGCCACCGCGAGCAGCCGCAGCCCCCGGTCGGCGGCGGCACGGACGGCGACGACGACCGCGTCCCGGTCGTCGGCCGTCATCGGCCGTGACGCACCGTCGGCGGTGACGACGGCGTCGGTGAGGTCGAGGACCGCCTCCGGCGCCCCCTTGACG
>JAEXEM010000477.1 GCA_023401045.1 Actinomycetes bacterium | reverse complement strand
CGGCAGACCCGGTCACGGCGGTCCGGGCGGCCCCGGCACACCGTTCCCCAAGGCGCCTGTCGCCGCCGGCTCCGGCGGCGCCGTCTCGACCGTCGACCCGGACGCCACCCGGGTCGGTCTCGACGTCCTGCGCCGCGGCGGCAACGCGGTCGACGCGGCCGTCGCGGCGGCGGCGACCCTCGGCGTCACCGAGCCGTACTCGGCCGGGATCGGCGGCGGCGGGTTCCTCGTCGTGTACGACGCCGAGACCGGCACCGTCCGGACGCTCGACGGCCGCGAGACCGCACCGGCGGCGATGCAGGCGGACGCGTTCGTCGAGAACGGCACGGCGATCCCGTTCGAGCAGGCGGTGACCTCCGGGCTGTCCGTCGGGGTGCCCGGGACGCCCGCGACGTGGCAGACGGCCCTCGACCGCTGGGGCACGATCAGCCTGCGTGAGGCGCTCGCCGGTGCGACGCAGGTGGCGCAGCGCGGGTTCGTCGTCGACCAGACGTTCGTCGACCAGACGACCGCGAACGCCGCGCGGTTCGCCGACTTCACGTCGACGTCCGCGCTGTACCTGCCCGGTGGCGCCCCGCCGCGCGTCGGCTCGGTCTTCCGCAACCCCGACCTCGCGGCGACCTACCGGCTGCTGGCGCGCGACGGCGTCGACGCGCTCTACACCGGACCGCTCGCGCAGGAGATCGTCGACACCGTCACGGCTCCGCCGCTGACGCCCGGCAGCACCCGCGTCGTGCGGCCCGGGCTGCTCGAGACCGCGGACCTCGCGGCCTACGAGGTCGTCGAACGGGACCCGACGCTCGTGCAGTACCGCGGACTCGACGTGTACGGCATGGCGCCGCCGTCGTCGGGCGGGTCGACCGTCGGCGAGGCGCTCAACATCCTCGAGACGTTCGACCTCGGTGCGCTCGACGAGACCCAGGTGCAGCACCGCTACCTCGAGGCGAGCGCGCTGGCCTTCGCCGACCGCAACCGGTACGTCGGCGACCCGGCGTTCGTCGACGTCCCGCTCGCCGCGTTGCTGTCCGACGGGTTCGCCGCCGAGCGCGCGTGCCTCGTCGACCCCGCGGCGGCGCTTCCCAAGCCCGTCCCGGCGGGTGACCCGACGGACGTCGACGGCGTCTGCGACCCGGCGGGCGACCCGAGCACCGAGGGCCCCGAGGGCACCTCGACGACGCACCTGACGACCGCCGACCGCTGGGGCAACGTCGTCGCGTACACGCTCACCATCGAGTCGACCGGCGGCAACGGCATCGTCGTGCCGGGGCGCGGGTTCCTGCTCAACAACGAGCTGACGGACTTCAACTTCACCGACACGCAGGGCGGCGCGGACCCGAACCTGCCCGGGCCGGGCAAGCGGCCGCGGTCGTCGATGGCCCCGACCATCGTGCTGGAGGACGGCCGGCCGCTGCTCGCGCTCGGCTCCCCCGGCGGCGCGACGATCATCACGACCGTGCTGCAGACCCTCGTCAACCGTCTCGACCTCGGGATGCCGCTGCCGGAGGCGGTGGCGGCGCCGCGGGCGTCGTCCCGCAACGGTGCGGTGCAGGCCGAGCCGGCGTACCCGCGGGACGCGCTGGCGGCCCTCGGCCACGTGTTCGCCACGCCCGACCCCACCGAGATCGGGGCGGCGACGGCCATCGAGCTGCTCGACAAGGGGCGAATGCTGTCCGTCGCCGAGCCCGTGCGCCGCGGCGGCGGCAGCGCCGGGGTGGTGCGCCCCGGGCACTGACGGGTGCGAAGCGTTGCTGCCGGATTCCGGCAGCAACGCCTCACGTACTCCGGGAATCGAGCGGCGGGCGGCGGTGAAGCCGGTCTAGCGTGCGGGGATGGTGCTGCGCACAGGGACGGTCGTGACGTTGGGCGGTGGCGGGTTCTCCATGCCCGAGGTCGCCGACGGGCCGGGCATCGACGACCACGTCCTGCGGCTCACCGGGGTCGACACCCCACGGGTCTGCTTCGTCCCGACGGCGAGCGGTGACGCCACCGTCTACGCCGACCGGTTCCGGGCCGCGTTCGCCGGCCGGGCGACGACGTCCGTCCTCACGCTGTTCGGCGCCTCGGCCGACGACGAGATCGGGCCGGACCGCCTCGAGGACGTGCTCGAGCAGGACGTCGTCTACGTCGGCGGCG
The DNA here is from genome assembly GCA_023401045.1 of Actinomycetes bacterium. Taxonomy (GTDB): domain Bacteria; phylum Actinomycetota; class Actinomycetes; order Actinomycetales; family Cellulomonadaceae; genus Cellulomonas. The sequence goes on along the minus strand of JAEXEM010000477.1, from coordinate 478 downwards.
GCTCGACGGCGAACCTCCTCGCGCTGTGGCGGCTGCACGGCCTGCCGGAGGTGCTCGTCGAGGCCGCGCTGCGCGGCACCGTGCTCGCCGGGATCTCCGCCGGCATGAACTGCTGGTTCGAGGCGTCGAGCACCGACTCGTTCGGCCCGTTCGCCCCGCTGCGCGACGGCCTCGGGTTCCTGCGCGGCTCGGCCTGCCCGCACTTCCGCGGCGAGCCCGGCCGGCGCGAGTCCTACCTGCGGTGGGTGGCCTCCGGCGAGCTGCCGGACGGCTGGGCGGCCGACGACGGGGTCGCGCTCGTGTGGCGCGACGGCGAGCTCGTCGACGTCGTCTCGGAGCGCGACGGCGCAGGCGCGTCGCGGGTGCGCCGGAGCCCGGACGGCGCCGGTGAGACCCCGTTGCCGGCCCGCCGGCTCACGCCGCAGGACGTCTGAGAGACGAGAAGGGCTGCCCGCGGCCGACCGCCCCCCACACGCGG
>JAEXEM010000475.1 GCA_023401045.1 Actinomycetes bacterium | reverse complement strand
GGCCCCAGGGTTCGTCCTCGACGAGCGCCTGCAGGTCGTCGACGAGCAGCGCCGCCCGCTGCAGGGCGCCGACGTCGTCGACGCGGCGTGCCACCTCGGCCCGCCGGCGCCGGGCACGCGGGTTGGCGCGCGCCGCCTGACGCAGGTCCTCGACCTCGGTCCGTGCACGGGCGAGGGGCCCACCGAGGGCGTCCCGCCCCGGCAGCTCGACGTCCGCGGCCGCAGCGGGGTCGAGCGCGAGCGCGAGTGCCTCCAGGTGCTCGACGCACGCGCGGCGCAGCGCGTCGAGCGCCCGGTCGACCCGGTCCAGCGGCAGCACCGGGCGCACCGCGCCGACCGCCACCGTGCACGCGGCACCGAGGAGGAACAGCCCGGCGTACGCGGCGGCGTAGCCGAGCTGGTCGCCGTGCCCGACGAGCAGCACGAACATCCCGGCGATCGGGACGTAGGAGCGCCCCTCCCCGAGCCACGGGATCCCGGCGACGACGAGCCCCAGGCCGACGACCAGCGCGATCGCCGGTACGCCGGGCCCCAGCAGCACGTCGGCGAGGACGCCGACGGCGGCGCCCAGCAGGATCGCCGCGACCGTCCGCACGGTCTCGGCGATCGAGCGCACGACGGCCGGGTAGGTGGTCGCGACCGCGCCGAACGGCGCGTAGAACGCGTACTCCTGCGCCCCGGGGATCTGCAGTGCCAGGACCCACGCGACCGACGCGCCGACAGCGGCCTTGACCGCGAGGTCGAGCCGGGGGTGGTGCAGGAGGCGCTGCAGGGTGCTGCGGTGGGGGCGCATCGATCCAGTGCACCCCGAGCCGTCGCGTCCGGCAACGCGGGACGCGACGGGCACGAAGCGTTTCGACGCTGGCTCCGCGCATGGGCGTGCGTGAGCCTCGTACCTGCGACTGTGAACGTTCACGTCGGCGGTGCCGCCCCGACGTACCAGCGGCCGGCTCGGCCCGCCGCGACGGCCCTCGGACACCGTCGTCCAGGGCCGGGCCGGCCCGCACCTCGCGGGCCACGTCCACCGAGGAGACCACAGTGTCCCGTTCCCGACCCGGGCGTGCCCGGGCCCGCACCCTGGCCGTCGCGCTCGCCGCGCTCACCCTCGCCACCGGAGGCCTCGTCGGCGAGCTACCTCCTCCCGCGACCGCAGCACCCGCTCCCACCGTCGAGGAGCCCGCTCCCCTGCCCCCGCTGGGCTGGAACAGCTGGAACACCTTCTACTGCAACATCAACGAGCAGATGATCCGGCAGGCGGCCGACGCGATGGTGAGCTCCGGGATGGCCGCAGCCGGGTACCAGTACGTCGTCGTCGACGACTGCTGGATGCAGGACACCCGCGGCGCCGACGGCAACCTGCGCCCCAACACGTCGCGGTTCCCGTCCGGCATGAAGGCGCTCGGGGACTACATCCACTCCAAGGGCCTGAAGTTCGGGCTGTACCACGCACCGCGCGAGAAGACCTGCGACCAGTACTTCAACAACCGCCCCGGCACGTCGTCGAACGGCTACGAGACGCGCGACGCCCAGCTCTTCGCGTCGTGGGGCGTCGACTACGTCAAGCACGACTGGTGCGACCCCCGCGGGAGCATCGAGGAGCAGGTCACCCTCTTCAAGCGGTTCGGCGACGCGCTCAAGGCCACCGGTCGGCCCATCGTCTACTCGATCAACCCCAACAGCGCGCACGACAACACCGCCCCGAGGTACTCCGGCTGGGGCGCGTTCGCGGACATGTGGCGCACGTCGGAGGACCTCAAGGACGCGTGGTCGACCGGCTGCCCGCAGTCCGACCAGTGGTGCTTCGTCGGCATCACCGAGGCGCTCGACATCATCGAGCCGATGCGGGAGTGGACGAAGCCGGGGCAGTACAACGACCCCGACATGCTCATGGTCGGCGTCCGCAACACCCTCACGCCCACCGAGAACCGCGCCCACATGAGCATGTGGGCGATGCTCTCGGCCCCGCTCATCGCGGGCAACGACATCCGGAGCATGAGCACCGACGTGCGCTCGGTCCTCACCAACCGCGACGTGCTCGCGATCGACCAGGACCCGCTGGTGCGCCAGGCCGACCGGGTCCGCGACGACGGCGACGCCGAGGTGTGGGCCAAGCCGCTGGCCGACGGGTCGGCGGCGGTCGCGCTGCTCAACCGCGGCAACGGCAGCCGCAGCATCTCCGCGAGCCTCGGCGAGGCCGGGCTGCCCGCGGGCACCGCGTCGTACCGCGAGCTGTGGACCGGCGCGTCCGGCCAGACCTCGGACCGGATCACGGCGACCGTCTCCGCGCACGGTGTCGCGCTCTACCGGGTCACGCCCGGCACGACCACCCCGCCGCCGACCAGCCCGCCGCCCACGAGCCCCCCGCCGACCGGCTCGGCGTTGACGCTCGTCAGCGCCGCGTCCGGCCGCTGCCTCGACGCGCCGAACGGTGCGACGGCCAACGGCACCAAGCCGGTGATCTGGGACTGCCACGGCGGCAGCAACCAGCGCTGGGAGGTGCGCGGCGCCCAGCTGAGCGTCCTCGGCCGCTGCCTCGACGCCCCGACGGGCGCATCCGCGGGCACGGCCGTCCAGCTCTACGACTGCCACGGCGGCGCCAACCAGCAGTGGTCGTTCGAGGGCAACGGCACCATCCGGAACGTCGCGACGGGGATGTGCCTCGACGTCGACCGCAACCTCACCGCCAACGGCACCGGCGTGCTGCTCTGGTACTGCTCGGGCGCCGCGAACCAGCAGTGGAGCCGGCGATGAGCCGCCGGTGGCAGGTGGCCGCGGTCGCGGTCGCGGCTTTGCTCGCACCCGTCGTCCTCACCGCACCGGCGCAGGCCGACAACCCGATCGTCCAGACGATCTACACCGCCGACCCCGCGCCGCTCGTCCACGACGGCCGGCTGTACGTCTACACGACCCACGACGAGGACGGCTCGACCTGGTTCACCATGAAGGACTGGCGGGTCTTCTCGACGACCGACATGGCGAACTGGACCGACCACGGCTCCCCGATGAGCCTGGCGACGTTCTCATGGGCGCAGTCCGACGCGTGGGCCGGGCAGGTCGTCGAACGGGACGGGAAGTTCTTCTTCTACGTACCTGTCGTCAAGCGCGGCGGCGGCAACGCCATCGGCGTCGGGGTGTCCGACAGCCCCACCGGCCCGTTCCGCGACGCGATCGGCCGGCCCCTGGTCGACAACGCCGAGATCGACCCGAGCGTGATGATCGACGACGACGGGCAGGCGTACCTCTACTACGGCAACCCGAACCTCTGGGTGGCCCGGCTCAACCGGGACATGATCTCGCTGGCCGGCAGCCCCACCCGGATCCAGCTGACGACGGCCGGGTTCGGCACCCGTCCGGGCAACGTCGCGAACCGGCCCACCCTCTACGAGGAGGGCCCCTGGGTCTACCAGCGCAACGGCACGTACTACAACGTGTTCGCCGCGGAGTGCTGCAGCGAGTTCATCGGCTACTCGACGTCCCCGACGCCGACGGGCCCGTGGACGTACCGCGGGACGGTCATGCCCCGCCAGGGCAGCAGCTTCACCAACCACCCGGGGGTCGTCGACTACCGGGGCAGGTCGTACTTCTTCTACCACAACGGTGCGCTGCCCGGCGGGGGCGGGTTCACGCGCTCGGTCGCGGTCGAGCAGTTCACGTACGGCGCCGACGGCTCGATCCCGCAGATCACCATGACGACCGCCGGCCCGCCGCAGATCGAGACGCTCGACCCGTACGTCACCCAGCAGGCCGAGACGATGGCGTGGTCCAGCGGCCTGGAGACCGAGCCGGCCTCCGAGGGCGGCATGAACGTCGGGTGGATCGAGAACGGCGACTGGCTGCGGGTCAAGGGCGTGGCCTTCGGGTCCGGTGCGGTGACGTTCACCGCACGGGTCGCGTCGGCCGGCAGCGGCGGGCGGATCGAGGTGCGTCTCGACAGCGCGTCCGGGCCGGTGGTCGGCACGTGCACCGTGCCCGTGACCGGCGGCTGGCAGACGTGGACGACGGTGTCCTGCCCGGTGAGCGGCGCGACGGGCACCCGGGACCTCGTCCTGCGGTTCGCCGGTGGCAGCGGGAACCTCTTCAACGTCACGAGCTGGCAGTTCACCCGCGGCGGCGGCACGGACCCGACACCCACCCCGACACCGACGCCCACTCCGCCGTCCGGTGACGTCCGGATCGTCAACCGCGCCAGCGGCAAGGTCATGGACGTGCAAGCACCCAACCGCGACGACCTCGCGGTGGTCGGGCAGTGGACGAGCAACGGCCAGCCGTGGCAGCGCTGGCAGGTGGCCGACGCCGGGGGCGGCTACGTCACGGTGCGCAGCGTCAACAGCGGCAAGTGCCTCGACGTCAGCGGTGCGTCGGGCGCGGACGGTGCCCGCCTCATCCAGTACGCCTGCCACGGCGGCGCCAACCAGCAGTTCACGTTCCGCTCCACCGGCGACGGGTACGAGCAGCTCGTGACGCGGAACAGCGGGAAGTGCGTCGGCGTCGTCGGCGGCTCCACGGCCGACGGTGCGGCGCTCGAGCAGCGCACGTGCACGTCGGCGGCCACGTTCCAGTGGAGCCGGGCCGCCTGACGGGCCCTGCGGCACACCGCGACCGCGGTGCGGGTCAGCCCACCTGGCCCGCACCGCGGTCGTCATCAGGGTCACGGTGCCCGACGGCGTGCGCGGCGCACCCCGTCGGCCGTGAACTCGTCGCCGCCCGAGGTCGTCGCGACGAGGGCGGTCCCCCCGGGCAGGGTCACGACGTAGCGGTCGACGTCGTCGGGGTCCTGCTCGACGGACGTCCCGTCCGGCCAGATCGGTAGGCGCTCGACGACGTCGACGACGACGGCGACGCAGCAGTCCCCCAGCACGAGGAGCTGCGCGCGCACCGGCACCGGGTCACCGGTGAAGCGCCCCTCGTCCGCCGGCGTGCGCAGGTAGCCGGCCATGAGGTGACCCGTGCCGTCGAACCTCGCAGGTGCGGCGTGGTCGGCGGCGCGACAGCCGGCACCGGCGTGTCGCGACGCTGGCTAGGGTAGGGCCTGACACGCCCGGCGGCTCCCGGCCGAGGCCCCGACGCGAGGGACGCCCTCGGATGCACAGCGCCACCAAGGTCGAGGTCGACCGCCCCACGCTCGAGACACTCGTGCGCGAGGTGATGGGCGCGCCGTCACCCGTCGCGGACGTGCGGCCACTGACCGACGGCATGTTCAACGCCGCGTACGCGGTCACGCTGGCCGACGGCTCGCGTGCGGTCGTCAAGGTCGCGCCGCCCGTGGGCACGCCGCTGCTCACGTACGAGCAGGACCTCATGGCGACGGAGGTCGACTTCTTCCGCCGCGCGGCGGGGGTCGTCCCCGTGCCGGACGTGCTGGGCGTCGACCTGACCCGCCGGCTGGTCGACCGCGACGTGCTGGTGCTGCAGCACCTCGACGGCGCACCGCTGCACCACCTGCGTCGCGACCTCAGTCCCGAGCAGTCGGCCGCGGTCCGGCGCGATCTCGGTGCGGCCGTCGCGCGGCTGCGCGCGGTGACGGGCACACGGTTCGGGTACGACCGGCCTGACGGCGCGCTGTCGGCCGACCGCTGGTCGACCGCGTTCGCGGCGATGGTCGACGCGCTGCTGGGCGACGCCGACCGGTACGGCGTGCGCCTGCCGGACGCTGCGGCCGGGCTGCCCGCGCTGGTCGCGGCGGCCACCCCCGAGCTCGACCACGTCGCCGTGCCGGTGCTCACGCACTTCGACCTGTGGGACGGCAACGTGTTCGTCGCCCGGTCGCGCGGCGCCGCGCGCGTCGAGGCGCTCATCGACGGCGAGCGCGCGTTCTGGGGAGACCCGTTGGCCGAGCTCGCGTCGACCGCGCTGTTCGCGGACCCCGCCGAGGACGTCGACTTCCTCGACGGGTACGCGCAGGCCGCGGGCGAGCCGCTCGTGCTCGACGACCGGGCGTGGCTGCGCCTCACCTTCTACCGCGCGTACCTGGACCTCGTCATGACGATCGAGGCCGTGCCCCGCGGCTACGGCGGCGGGGAGGCGGACGCCACCGCGGTCCACGTGCGCGCGGAGCTCGAACGCGAGCTGGGGACGCTCCGGGCGGCGCTGGGCTGAGAGCGTTGCCCGCCCTCGCGGACGATGGGCGGCGCGGGCGACCTCGGCGGGCATCGCGGGCGTCTTCACCGCGGTGGCGGTGCCCGAACAGCTGTGTCACCTCTGCGGACGGGTGCGGCGTCGGGCCGTCAGCGCCCGCCCTTCTCGAGGTACTCCGGGCCGTTGTCGTGCAGCTGCAGCGAGGCGATGCGCCCGTCGTCGAAGGTGAGGAACTCGGCGAACGTCATCGGGCCACCGGGCATCGTCGCGGTGTAGAGCACCGCCGAGCCGGCGTCGCCGTGCACGTCCTGCAGGACCTCGATCCCCTCGACGGTGGCGACGAACCCCGCCACGCCGTGCAGGAAGCCCTCGGTCGCGTCCGGACGGTGACCGGCGAGCGCACCGGTGAAGTCGAGGTGCTCACTCACGAGGCGGCGCATCGCCTCGCCCTCGCCGTAGGCGGCAGCACCGCCCTCGAGGACCTCGTTGTAGTCCCGCAGGACCTCGGGTGCGTCGGGTGACAGCGGGGCAGGCATGGTGCTCCCCTCGGATCGGCGTCGATCCCTCCCACGGTCCTCGGCACCACCGACACCCGCACCGAGACCGCGGTCTAGCGCGACCCGGTGAGCGTCCAGCTGACGAGCATGTCGAGCGCTTCGCGTGAGGGCGAGCCCGGCTCGGCGGTGAAGAGGAAGAGCGCCTGGTCAGGGGCACCGGGCGTCGTGAGCGTCTCGTACTGGAGCGTCATCTCCCCGACGACCGGGTGCCGGAAGTGCTTGTCGCCGAAGGTCCGCTGGTGCACCCGGTGCTCCTCCCACCAGCGGGCGAACTCCGGGCTGGCGATCGTCAGCTCCCCGACGAGCGCCTGCGTCGCCGGGTCGTGCGGGTCGCGGCCGGCGTCGAGGCGGAGGTTCTCGACGACGGTGCGGGCCTGGGCGTCCCAGTCGACGAGCCGCTCACGGGCCTGCGGGTCGAGGAACATCCACCGCGCGTAGTTGCGGTCCTTGGCGGGCAGCGCGTCGAAGTCGGTGAGCAGCGCGCGGGCCAGGCGGTTCGTCGCGAGCACGTCGGTGCGCCGCCCGAGCAGCATCGCCGGGACGGCGTCGAGGGTGTCGACGAGCTGGTGCAGCCCACGGCGGGCGCTCTGCGCGCGGAGCTGCCTGCGGACGGGCCGCGGCGAGGCGCCGATGAGGTGGACGAGGTGCGCCCGCCCGGCCGCGTCGAGGTCGAGGGCGTCGGCGATCGCCTCGACGACTCCCGCGGACGGCACGATGCGCCGCCCCTGCTCGAGGCGCGTGTAGTAGTCCGTCGAGACCCGCGCGAGCAGCGCGACCTCCTCGCGGCGCAGCCCCGTGACGCGGCGGACGCGTCCGTCGGCGGGCAGGCCGGCCCGCTCGGGGTCGACCTGGCTCCGGGCGCGACGCAGGAAGTCGGCGAGCTCGCGGTTGACGTCGGTCATCGCCCGATCCTCCCGCAGCGGCGGCTCCCCGCGCCTGGTCCTGCGAGTCCTGGTCACGCGCGTCCTGGTCCTCGCAGGGAAGGTTGTGGCCCCCCACGGGCCCGTACCGCGGACGACGCTGGACGCACCGACAACGACGAGAGGAACGATGATGACCTACCCCACCGACCGTCCCGCCACCTGGTTCGTCACCGGCACGTCCCGCGGCCTGGGCCTCGCGCTCGTGCGGCACCTGCTCGAGCGCGGCGACCACGTCGCCGCCACCACCCGCTCGACGCAGCGCCTGCTCGCCGGCCTCGACGGCGCCCCCACCGGGAACCTGCTCCCCCTCGAGGTCTCCCTCACCGACGAGACGTCGGTGGGCGCGGCCGTCGGTGCGACCGTCGACCGGTTCGGCGGCATCGACGTCGTCGTCAACAACGCCGGGTACGGCTACCTCGGCGCCGTCGAGGAGACGTCCGACGCGGACGTGCGCCGCATGTTCGACGTCCAGGTGAACGGCACGTGGAACGTGCTGCGCGCCGTGCTGCCCGTCATGCGCGAGGCGGGGTCCGGGCACGTCATCACGGTGTCGTCGATCCTCGGGCTGCTCGCCTTCCCCGGCTGGGGCCTGTACTCCGCGGCGAAGTTCGCCGTCGAGGGGCTCACCGAGGCGCTCGCCGCCGAGGTCGCCGACCTCGGCATCCGCGTGACCATCGTCGAGCCCGGCTACGTCGACACGAACTTCCTGCGCTCCGGCTCCCTCGAGCTCACCTCGCACGCCGTCGACGCCTACCCAGCGATCCGCTCGATGATCGAGACGCACCTCGCGATGCCCGGCACCCAGCTCGGCGACCCGGTGCGGGCCGCGGCGGCGATCGTCACCGTCGCCGAGCGCGGCGAGGGCCCGCTGCGCCAGCAGCTCGGCTCCGACTCCTCCGGCATGGCGGCGGACCGGGCCGCGGCGCTCGCCGCCGAGGTCGCGGCCGCGCGGGAGCTCGCGGTGACGACGGACAAGGTCGTCGCCTGAGGACTGACGGTCGGGGCCGGCACCCTGCACGTGCGGGGTGCCGGCCTCGGTGGCGTGCCCAGCCTCGGCGCGGCCGCCTGCTTGGCGGCCCTGGTACGGGCGGGCGTCGGCATGCGACCTCAGCGGGGTACGGGTACGACCACCTGGACGAGGTGGTCGAACGGCTGGAAGTCGGCGACGTTCCGCGTCATGACGGCGGCCCCGTGCCGGTGAGCCTGGGCCGCGATGAGCGCGTCCTTGCCGCGGACCTTCGCACCGGACGCCCGTGCGGTCGAGGCGACGACGCCGTACGAGCGGGTGCACTCGAGGTCGAACGGCAGCCAGTCGAAGAGCTCGTCGAGATCGTTGAGCCGCCGCGTGCGTGCCGCGGTGTCGGCAGCGGAACGGGCGGCGCGGATCCCGAACTCCAGCTCTGCGCGCGACATGATGCTCGCGGCGTACTGCTCGACCTGGTCGAGCGCGTACAGGTGCAGGTCGACGAGGACGTTGGTGTCGAGCAGGATCACGCCGGCGTCCCCCACGGGTCCGCCGGCTCGTCGTGCTCGACCTCGGCGAGGTCCTGGAGCAGCCTCCGGGACTCGTCCGCGCTCAGCGGCGTGATCCGCGTGAGGTCCGATCCACGGACCCAGCGCCGAGGCGTCGCCGTCGCCGGAACCAGTGCGACGCCTGTCGGGTGCCCGTGCGTCGTGACCTCAAGGGGCTCACCGGTCTCGAGGACCCTGCGCACCACGGCGAGAGGGTTCTGCTTGAGGTCCCGCGTCCCGACGGTTGCCATGCGGCCACGCTAGTCCCGGTGTAGACGCACGTCTACACCGGGCTTGCGGAGGGGCAACGGCCACGTGGCGTGAGGCGTTGGTGCCGGACTCCGGCAGCAACGCCTCACACCTTGGGGCTGCTGCTCAGCCGATCTCGACCGGGCGCCCCTCGTCGGCCGTCCACTCGGACAGCGACCCGTCGTAGACCGCGACGTCGACGCCGGCCGCGACGTAGGCCGCGAACGCCGGGATCGTCGCGGCGATCCCGCCCCCGCAGTAGGTGACGGCGCCCTCGGCGTCGAGCAGGCCGCCGTCCTGCAGAAGGCCACGGAGGTCGGCGGGCGGCAGGAAGCGGCCCGTCGCCGGGTCGAGGAACGTGAACAGCGGCAGGTTGACGCTGCCGGGGATGCGGCCGCGGCGCGGGTACGGGCTGACCTCCTGCTCGCCGCGGAACGTCGCGGGGTCGAGCGCGTTGACCAGCAGCCCGGAGGCCGCCCCGGACGAGATCTTCTCGACCTGCGGCAGCGTCGCGAGCAGCTCGGGCCGGACG
>JAEXEM010000470.1 GCA_023401045.1 Actinomycetes bacterium | reverse complement strand
GGCGGGACGCGCTGGCGACGGCTCGTGCCGCCGCGCAGGCGACCGCGGACCTGCGCCCGCGACTCGGCCGGGCGCGCCCGCTCGCCGAGCGCAGCGTCGGCACCCCCGACCCCGGTGCGGTGTCCCTCGTGGCGGTCGTCGAGGCCGCCGTCATCCCCACCCAGCAGGAGGCAGCACGATGAGCGTGGCGAGGATCGTCGTCGGGGCGGACGACGCCGGGCTGACGTACAAGGACGCCCTGGCGGACCTGCTGCGCGCGGACCCGCGCGTCGAGGTCGTCGAGGACGTCGGCGTGCACGCCGGGCAGGACACCGCGTACCCGCACGTCGCCGTCACGGCCGCGCGCCGCGTCGCCGAGGGGAAGGCGGACCGCGCCCTGCTCGTGTGCGGCACCGGCCTCGGCATGGCCATCGCCGCCAACAAGGTCCCTGGCGTGCGCGCCGTCACCGCGCACGACACGTTCTCCGTCCAGCGGTCCGTGCTGTCGAACGACGCGCAGGTCCTGTGCCTGGGGCAGCGCGTCATCGGGCTCGAGCTCGCCAAGGTGCTCGTGCGCGAGTGGCTCGACCACGAGTTCGACACGACGTCGGCGTCGGCCGCGAAGGTCGACGCGATCCGCGGGTACGAGAACGGGTCCTGCTGACCGGACCCGCCGCACCTACGCGGGCCGGCCCCGGCGACCGGCCCGCGTAGGTTCTTCTCGTGCCCTGGCAGACCCTCTCGTCCCGCGTCGTCCACACGAACCCCTGGATGACGGTCCGGCAGGACGCGGTGCTCGCCCCCGACGGGCGCGAGGCGTCGTACGGGGTCGTCGAGCTGCAGCCCTCGGTGTTCGTCGTCGCCCTCACCGACGCCGACGAGGTCGTGCTCGTGACGACCGACCGCTACACGACCGGCCCGGGCTCCGTCGAGGTCCCCGCCGGCGGCACCGACGGCGAGGAGCCGCTCATCGCCGCGCAGCGCGAGCTCGCCGAGGAGACCGGTCTGACCGCGACCACGTGGGTCCACCTCGGCGCGCAGAACGCGCTCAACGGCGTCGCGCGGGCGGTCGAGCACGTCTTCCTCGCCCGCGGGCTGGCGCCCGTCGCCGACGGTGCCGCCACGGCCGAGGAGCAGGGCGCCGAGGGGATCACCGCCGTGCGGACCGTGCCGTTCACCGAGGTGGTCGACATGGTGCGGCGCGGCGAGATCACCGACGGCGAGACGGTCATGGCGCTCGGGCTCGCGGCGATCCACCTGGGGCGGTGGGTGTAGGCGCCTCCGAGTGACACCCGGGCCTCTACGGCTGCCGGACCTCGAGGACGTCCTCCAAGCCGGCGAAGTCGCGCACGTTGCGGGTGACGAGTGCCGCGCCGTGGGCGTGCGCAGTGGAGGCGATGAGCAGGTCGAACGCCCGAGCACGTGGCTGACGTCCTGCTGCGACTGTCTTCGTCGCCAGCAGTGCGTAGCTCGATGCCACGGCGTCGTCGACGGGCAGGGCTGCGAACGTGCTCTCTGCCCGAGAGAGCACCCGCATGCGGGCCGCTCGTGTCTCGGGGGTCCGCGCGACGAGGAGTCCGAACCGGAGCTCGGCCACGGTGGCCACGCTGATCGCGGTCTCCGTGTCGATCTCCGTCGGCACGAGTCCGTCGATAAGGACGTTCGTGTCGAGGATCAGCCTCACCGCGGGTTCTCGCGCTCGAACGGGTCCGAGACGTCGCCGTCGACCAGGGCCATGTCGCTGTCCCAGTCGGGATCGTCCACCCCAGGGAAGAGTGCTGCGACGTCCCGCAGGGGACGCCAGGTCGGACGGGTCTCCGTGTGCGGCACGAGGTCGGCGACCGGCCGCCCGTGGACGGTCACGACGACCCGCTCACCCTCCTCGACCCGGCGCAGCACGCCGGACGCGTCCTGCCTCAGCTCTCGCACGCCGACCGTCGCCATGAGGTCAAAGTAGCACCGTGTGCTACAGCGGGGCGAGGGGTGCATTCCCGCCGCTGTCCGGCTGACCCCATGTGCCCGACCAGCGACGCGGCTCAGTGCGCGAGCTTCAGCCCGATGACGCAGGCGACGATCCCGAGGATGAGCAGGATCCGCACGAGGGACGCGGGCTCGGTGCCGGTCACCATCGCGTACGTGACGGTGAGGGCCGCGCCGATGCCGACCCACACGGCGTACGACGTGCCGACGGGCAGCGTCCGCATCGCGTAGGCGAGGCCGCCCATCGAGGCGACGACGGCGACACCGAAGACGACCGTCGGGCCGAGGCGGGTGAAGCCCTCGGACTTCCCGAGCGCGGTGGCCCAGACGGCCTCGAGCATCCCGGAGACGACGAGCACGATCCAGGCGAGGGAGACGGGGGACATGGTGACCTCCGGTGGCCGCCGTCTTGTCGCCCTCCGGGTACGGCGCCGCTCGTCCGGGGACCCGCTGCGGGGCGTGGGGTCCGCGTCCATGGTGGCACACGCCCCGCAGCCGGTCAGCCCGCGGTGACCTCGGCGAACTGCGTCCGGTAGAGGTCCGCGTACAGGCCGCCGCGGTCGAGCAGCTCGGCGTGCGTGCCGGTGTCGACGACGCGCCCGTCCTCGACGACGACGATGAGGTCGGCCTGGCGCACGGTCGACAGCCGGTGCGCGATGACGAGCGAGGTCCGCCCGA
>JAEXEM010000303.1 GCA_023401045.1 Actinomycetes bacterium | reverse complement strand
CGTCCGGGCCGCGGTCGCTCATCACCGTGACGAGGTCACCGAGGACCTCGCGCTGCCGCTGGTAGAGCGGCTCGAGCTCGCGCGGGGCCATGACGTACGCGACCGCGAGGCCCTTGAGCACGAGGATCTCGGCGAGCGTCTCGTGCGGCACGACGAGCGAGGCCGCGTAGCGGGTGAGCGGTCCGTCGCCGTACTGCGCGCGGGTGGCGCGCTGGGCGGCCTTCGCGAACCTGCCGATGAGCTGGCTCGTCGCGTCCTTGAGGACGGCCAGCGCCCGCCGGGAGCCGTCGAACCCGGGCTCCCACAGGCGCGCCGCGACGAGCCGGTCCATGGCCGCCTCGAGCTCCGCGGCGGTCACCTGGTCGCCGTACCAGGTGTCGACCGCCTCGACGACCCGGGCCCGCTCGTCGGGCCGCGTGAGGACGGCGAGGTCGAACCGACCACCGACGACGGCGTCCTCGACGTCGTGGACGGAGTAGGCGATGTCGTCGGCGAGGTCCATCACCTCCGCCTCGAGGCACTTGCGGCCCTCGGGCGCGTCCGACCGCAGCCAGGTGAACACCGGCATGTCGTCCTCGTAGACCCCGAACTTGTGCGTCGGGCGGCCGCTCACCGCGCTGACGGGCCCCTGCCCGAAGCGCCACGGGTACTTCACCGAGGCGTCGAGGCTCGCCCGGGTGAGGTTGAGGCCGACGGAGCGGCCGTCCGGGCGCACGACCTTCGGCTCGAGACGGGTGAGCAGCCGGAGCGTCTGCGCGTTGCCCTCGAAGCCGCCGATGCCGCGCGCGAGCTCGGCGAGCGCGCGCTCGCCGTTGTGCCCGAACGGCGGGTGGCCGAGGTCGTGCGCGAGGCACGCGGTGTCGACGACGTCGGGGTCGCACCCGAGGGCCTTGCCGATCTCGCGGCCGACCTGGGCGACCTCGAGCGTGTGCGTGAGGCGCGTCCGCACGAAGTCGTCGGTCGAGGGGCCGAGCACCTGGGTCTTCGCGCCGAGCCGACGCAGCGCCGAGGAGTGCACGAGGCGCGCACGGTCCCGCTCGAACGGGGTGCGCTCCCGCGACTTCTCCCCCTCGGCGAGCCAGCGGTCGCGGTCGGCGGCGCAGTAGCCGTCGAGGTCGCGGACGGTGGGGTCGAGGGCTGTCACGTGCCCAGGGTAGGTCCGCCGCCGCCGAGACCCAGCACGGCGCCCGTCGACAGCTCGGTGGCGACGTAGGCCACGAGGGCGAGAGCGGTCGTCAGCCCGACGAGCAGGGAGGGCAGCGCACCACGGCGCAGCCGGCAGACGACGAGCGTGACGGCCCACACCGCGAGGAGCACGACCGTCCACACCGTGCCGGTGGCGACGCGGTGCTCGGGCGTGCAGCCCGGCAGCGGCGGGTACACGGCCGGGCACACGACCTCGCGCGGGACGGCCACGAGCCAGATCGCGGCGAGCGCCGCCGCCGTCACGACCGTCGCCACCACCGGCCCTGCCGGGGCCCGTCGCACCCGCGTCACCTCCTGGTCCATGGCAGGGAGGGTAGCGGGGGCGCTCAGCCCTTGACCGACCCCGCCGTCAGCCCGCCGACGATGTACTTCTGCAGGAAGAGGAACAGCACGAGCACCGGCAGGGCCGCGATGACGGCGCCGGCGGCGAACAGCCCCCAGTTGGCCTCGAGCAGCGACGACACCCAGCCGTAGAGCCCGACGGCGACCGTCCAGTTGCGCTCGGACTGGAGCACGAGCCGGGCGATGATGAACTCGCCGAACGTGCTGATGAACGACAGCAGCGCGACGACCGCGAGGATCGGCGTGACGAGGCGCAGGATGATCGTCCAGTACGTCTGGGCGTGGGTGGCGCCGTCGATCTTCGCGGCCTCGTCGAGCTCGCGCGGCACGGTGTTGAAGAACCCGTACATGAGGAACGCGTTGACCCCGAGCGCGCCGCCGAGGTAGACCGCGATGAGCGTGAGCTTGCTGTTGAGGCCGAGCGCCGGCACGACGTTCCCCAGGCCGATGAGCAGGAGGAAGATCGCGACGAACGCGAGCATCTGCGGGAACATCTGGATGACGAGCAGCCCCGTGAGGCCCGCACGCCGGCCGGTGAACCGGAACCGGGAGAACGCGTAGGCGGCGGCCGCGCCCATGAGGACGGTGCCCACCCCGGTGGCGATCGCGATCTGCAGGGAGTTGCCCAGCCACGTCCAGAAGAGGGTGTCGCCGAGCGCCTCGTAGTTGGCGGTGCTCACGTCCGCGAACAGCCGGTTGGAGCCGGTGAGCGTGCCGCCGTCGCTGAGCGACGCCGACAGGACGTAGACGATGGGGAACGCCGCGTAGACGACCGCGACGACACCGACGAGGTGGCGCCAGCCGAGCTCGGTGAACCACCGGTGGGGGCGCATCCGGACGACCTTCGTGCTGCGTGCGCCGTCGCCCCGGGGTGCTACGACCTGCGTGGTCATCAGCTGATCTCCTCGAACTGCTTGGTCCGCTTGAAGGTGATCGCGGAGATCGTCGCGACGATGACGAAGACGACGATCGACAGCGCGCTGGCGAGCCCGTAGTTCTTGGGTGCCGTGCCGTCGAGGCCGGACACCGAGTACACCATCGAGATGAGGATGTCGGTGTGCCCGAGCGGCACGGACGCGTCGGGGAACCGTGGTCCGCCGCCGGTGAGCATGTAGACGAGCGTGAAGTTGTTGAAGTTGAACGCGAACGACGAGATGAGCAGCGGGGTCGTCGCCGCGAGCAGCAGCGGGAGGGTGACCGACCGCCACGTGCGCAGGGCGCCGGCACCGTCGACCTTCGCCGCCTCGAGCACGTCGGCGGGCAGCGCCTGCAGCGCCCCGGTGCAGATGAGGAACATGTAGGGGAAGCCGAGCCAGAGGTTGACCCCGAGCAGCGACAGCTTCGCGAGCCACGGGTCGGTGAGCCACGGGATCGCCGCACCGTCGAGCAGCACCTGGTTGACGAAGCCGAACGACCGATTGAGCATCCCGGACCACAGCAGCGCGGCGAGGAAGCCCGGGATCGCGTAGGGGACGATGAGCAGCGTCCGGTAGATCTTGCGCCCGCGCAGCCGCACGTCGTTGAACGTGATCGCGAGGAACAGCCCGAGCAGGAAGGTCGTCGCGACCGAGAGGACCGCGAAGGCGAAGGTCCACGCGAGGATCCGCAGGAACGGACCGGCGTAGCGCTCGTCGGCGAAGGCGGTCCGGAAGTTGTCGAGGCCGACGACGACGCGCCAGCCGACGTCGAGACGCTGACCGTCGTCGGAGCGGAACCAGCCGTCCGACGACGCGCGGTAGACCGTCCCGGTGGTGACGTCGGTCATCGTGTCGGCGGCCGGGTCCCACTCGAGGGAGGGCATCGCGACGAAGCCGGTGCGAGCGTCCTGGGTGCGGATCGACCCGTCGCCCGGGTCGTCGGAGACCGGGACGCGCAGGGCCACGACGTCGGACTGGCGCCGCAGCACGGTGCCGCGGTCGAGGACCGTCGCGCCCGGGACCTGCGTCACCTGGTCGCCCTCGACGGTCGCGCCGGCCTCGCGGCGCAGCGGCTCCTCGGCGGTGCCGACGAGCACGTCGCCGTCCTCGAGGACGGCGAACCCGAGGGTCCCGTCGCGCTCGACGACGGTGAGCGGGTACGTGGGCGAGCCCTCGACGCGGCGCTCGTTCTGCTGCAGGAGTGCCGCGACGGCGTGCTCCTTCGTGGAGTTGTGGCCGTCGCCGTAGTTGGTGAAGGCGACGAAGCCGGTGTACGCCACGACGTACACCTGGAAGACGAGCAGGAAGGCCAGCCCGGGGAGGATGTACTTGAGCGGCAGGGTGCGCCGCGAGAAGTACACCCAGTCCGCGACCGCGACGAGGGCGACCATCGCGGCGAGGATGCCCATGCTCCCCTCGTTCCAGGCCGCGAGGGCGCCGTACACCCCGAGGGCGTTGACGACGGCCATGACGGCGAGCTTGACGAGGGTTCCCGGACGCACCGGGCCGCGGCCGGGTGCGCGGCCGCCGGGACCGGTGGGGTCCGGCGAGGCCGTCGCGCCGCTCGTGCCGTCGGCGGTGGCAGCTTGCGTGGACATCACGCGCCTTCCGTGCGGTGGGCCGGCGCGTCGTCGCGCCGGTACGTCGACCCGGTGGGCACC
>JAEXEM010000192.1 GCA_023401045.1 Actinomycetes bacterium | reverse complement strand
CCGCTGCTCGCCGCGTTCGGCACCGAGCGGGTCGTGACGAGCGGCTGGGAGCGCTGCGCCGCGAGCGTCGCCCCGTACGCCGCGGCGGCGGACGTGGCCACCGAGGTCGCCGAGCCGCTCACCGAGGCCCGGCACGACGAGTCACCGGCACGCGTGGCCGCGCTCGTCCGGGACCTCCTGGAGGAGCGCCGCGACACCGTGCTGTGCACCCACCGGCCGGTGCTGCCGACGGTCCTCGACGTGCTGACCGAGCACACCCGGCGCGCCGTGGCCGACGACCTGCCGCGCGACAACCCGTTCCTCGCCCCCGGCGAGGTGCTCGTCGCGCACTGCGCCCGCACCCCGCGCGGGGTGCGGGTCGTCGGCGTCGAGCGTCACCGCTCACCGGTCTCGACGACCTGAGCCCGGTGACCGGCGGCGGCCCGTCGCCGCGCGGGGCGACGGCCGGGGACGACGACGCGGCGAGCGCGGCCGGGACCCGGCGCGCACCCGCCGCGACGACGAGGCTCTCCGGCGTCAGCCGAGGAGCGGGTGCAGCACCCAGAAGACGACCGCTGCGACGAGCGCCGCCGCGGGGATGGTGAGGACCCACGCGGTGGCGATGTTCTTCGCGACGCCCCAGCGCACCGCGGACAGCCGCTTGGTGGCGCCGACGCCCATGATCGCGGAGGTGATCGTGTGGGTCGTCGAGACCGGCGCGTGCAGGTAGAACGCGTTGACGTAGAGGACGACGGCCGAGACGGACTCCGCGACGAACCCGCGCGCCGGGTCGAGCTCGATGATCTTGCGGCCGAGGGTCCGCATGATGCGCCAGCCACCCGCGTACGTGCCGGCGGAGATGGCACCGGCCGCGGCGAGCTTGACCCACAGCGGGATCCCGGCCTCGGGGTCCGCCCAGTTCGCGGTGAGCAGCGCGAGGTAGATGACGCCCATCGTCTTCTGCGCGTCCTGCAGGCCGTGCCCGAGCGCCATGGCGGCGGCGGAGGCGGTCTGGGCGAAGCGGAAGCGGCGGTTGACCCGCGTCGGCGGCCGGTTCCGGATGAGCCACAGCAGCCCGACCATGACGAGGAAGGCGAGACCGAAGCCGACGAGCGGCGAGAAGATCATCGGCAGGACGACCTTGTCGACGAGCGCCGTGCCGTACACGCCGAACCCGGCGGCCAGGCCGGCCCCCACGAGCCCGCCGATGAGGGCGTGCGTCGACGACGAGGGCAGGCCGAACCACCAGGTGATGAGGTTCCACGTGATCGCCCCCACCAACGCGCAGAGCACGACGACGAGGGCCGAGTGCGACGGTGCGTCCTGCAGGTCGACGATCTGGGTCGCGATGGTCTCGGCGACCTCGGTACCGAGGAGGGCACCGAGGAAGTTCATGACGGCCGCCATGATGAGCGCGGCACGCGGTGTCAGCGCACGCGTCGAGACCGACGTGGCGATGGCGTTGGCGGCGTCGTGGAAGCCGTTCGTGTAGTCGAACCCGAGGGCGAGCGCGACGACGAAGACGACGAGCACAGGTTCCACGGGTGCTCAGGACTCCTTGAGCGCGATCGTCTCGACCGTGTTCGCGACCTTCTCGAACGCGTCGGCGGCGTCCTCGAGCTTCTCGACGATCTCCTTGAGCTTCATGAGGAGGATCGGGTCCGAGATCTCGTCGAACATCTGCGCGAGCAGCTTGCGGTGCGACTTGTCGGCCTGGTTCTCGAGACGGTTGACCTCGACCCAGTACTCCTGGAGCGACTCCATCGAGCGCAGCCGGGGCATCGCCTCGGCGGTGAGCTCGGCGGCGCGCTGCAGGACCTGCACCTGGTCGGAGACCCGGGCGGGCAGCTCGTCGACCTTGTAGAGCACGATGAGGTCGGACGCCTCGTCCATGTAGTCCATGCAGTCGTCGAGGCTCGACGCGAGGTCGTAGATGTCGTCGCGGTCGAACGGGGTGACGAACGTCTGGTTGAGGCGGCGCATGATCGTGTGCGTCGCGTCGTCGGCGGCGTGCTCGGCCTCCGCCATCCGCTTGTTGATCTCCTTGCGGGTCGCACGGTCGGCACCGAGCATCTCGGCCAGCAGGTTCGCGCCCGTGACGAGATGGGACGCGGACGCGGCGAAGAGGTCGAAATACTGGGTGTCGCGCGGTGTCAGGCGCAGGCGCACGGAGGGCTCCGGGTCGTCGACGTTGGGGCACCCCAGGGGGGCAGGGGCGGAACCAGCGTAACGGTCGGCGAACCCCTGGTGCGCCGGGACCGAAGTCCGTGTGAACGACGCCGGGCCGGGAGCGCCTCTCGGCGCGTGGCCGCTCGGAGCGGCTGGTGTTGGAGCCCGGGGCTACCGCGACCCGGCGTCGCCCGGTCAGTCTACGCGCGGACACCCGCGCGTCCACCGGTCGGACGTCGGTCCAGGTCAGTCGAGCCGGTCGACCCGCCAGAGCTGTGCCGCGCGCACGAGCTCCTCGGCGGTCCGCACGAGAGAGGCCGCACCACGGGTCTGGCGCACCGCGGCGTCGTGGTCGACGTGCTCGACGTGGTCGGCGTCGAACGCCGCCCCCGTGGCCAGGACCTGGCAGAACGCCGCCGCACGCTCGAGCGCGACGGCGAGGTCCCCGGTGTAGACCCCGGAGAGGACGGCGTCGGCGACGGCCCGCACGTCCTCGGGGCCGGGCGCGCCGACGACGCCCGCGACGACGTCGTGCACGGGGGCGGCGGCCACCCCCTGGCGGTACCGGTCGGCGACCGTCGTCGGGTCGCGCCGCACCCACTCGCGCAGCACGTAGAGCCGCCAGAGCGCGCCCGGGAGGGTGTCCGGCTGGCTGTCGGCCCACATCGCGGCGACGACGTCGAGCCCCTCGGTCTCGACGAGCGCGACGAGCCGGGCGAGCACCTCGGGGTCCTGCGTCGCACGACCGTGACGGACGAGGGCCCCGGCGGTGGCGTGGGCGACCTCGTCGCGCAGCACGGGGTCATGGGCGCCGCCGAGCTCCTCGGCGGTCGCCGGGTCGACGACGAGCGGACGGTGGTGCCGCCGTCCGCCCGGTCCGCTGCTGCCGGGGCCCGAGGTGCTCATCGCGGCATGATCCCTCGTCGGCCGGACGATGACCACCTGCGCACCTCCCGGGCCTGTTCCACGTGCGGCGCGCGGGGGCGGGGGCGAGAGTGGTGGGACACCGGGAGGTGCCCGGGTGTGCTGCTCACGGAGGTGGCCGCCATGGCGGACGCATCGATGCACGGCGGTGACGCGACGCGCTCGTCCCACCGCGGCAAGGCCATCGGCCTGGCGGTCGCGGCGGCGGTCGGAGGGTTCCTCTTCGGCTTCGACAGCTCGGTCATCAACGGTGCGGTCGACGCGGTGCAGGGGCAGTTCGACCTGTCGGGCGTCGTCACGGGCTTCGTCGTGGCGATCGCGCTGCTCGGGTCGGCGCTGGGTGCGTGGCTCGGCGGCCGGTTGTCGGACCGCTGGGGCCGCACGAAGGTCATGGTGCTCGGCGCGGTGCTGTTCTTCGTGTCCTCGGTGCTCTCGGCGTTCGCCTTCGCGGCCTGGGACCTCGCGCTGTGGCGCGCGATGGCGGGTGTCGGGATCGGCATCGCCTCGGTCATCGCCCCGGCGTACATCGCCGAGATCGCGCCGGCGGCGATGCGCGGACGCCTCGGCTCGCTGCAGCAGCTCGCCATCACCCTCGGCATCTTCGCGGCGCTGCTGTCCGACCAGATCCTCGCGACGTCGGCGGACGGGGCCGCGAACGAGCTGTGGTTCGGGCTCGAGGCGTGGCGGTGGATGTTCCTCGTGTGCGTCGTGCCGGCCGCGGTCTACGGCATCCTCGCGCTGCGCATCCCCGAGTCCCCGCGGTTCCTCGTCGCCCAGGGCCACGCCGACAGGGCACGGGCGGTGCTCGCCGACGTCCTGCCGCCCGACGAGAGCCCCGAGGAGCGGGTCGCGCAGATCGAGCAGACGATCCGCTCCGACGCGGCGCTCGCGCAGCAGTCGAGCCTGCGCGGGCCGACGCTCGGGCTGCTGCCGGTCGTGTGGGTCGGCATCCTGCTGTCGGTCTTCCAGCAGTTCGTCGGGATCAACGTCATCTTCTACTACTCGACGACGCTGTGGCAGGCCGTCGGCTTCGCGGAGAGCCAGTCGTTCACCATCTCGACGATCACGTCCGTGACGAACGTCGTCGTCACGTTCATCGCCATCGCCCTCATCGACAAGGTCGGGCGGCGCCCGCTGCTCCTCATCGGCTCGGCCGGCATGACGCTCTCGCTGGGCGTCATGGCGATCGCGTTCCTCAACTCGACCGGCTCGGGCGACTCCCTCAGCCTCGAGGGCCCGTGGGGCGTCATCGCGCTCGTCGCCGCCAACCTCTTCGTCGTGTTCTTCGGTGCGACGTGGGGCCCGCTCGTGTGGGTGCTGCTCGGCGAGATGTTCCCCAACCGCATCCGCGCGGCGGCCCTCGGGGTCGCGGCCGCGGCGCAGTGGATCGCCAACTTCCTCATCACGGTCTCGTTCCCGGAGCTGCTCGACCGCTTCGGCGCGTCGATCCCCTACTTCATGTACGCGGCGTTCGCGCTCATCTCGTTCTTCTTCGTGCTCGCCAAGGTGCCCGAGACGAAGGGCGTGCAGCTCGAGGACATGGAGGGCCTCAAGGTCGACCGCCGGCCGCGGCGCCAGCAGACCGCGTGACGACGGGCACGGGCGAGAACTGTTGCCTCGGGTAACGAACGGGAATAACGTTGCCCCGAGCAACCTTTCTCCCGTCGCGGGCCGCCGCCCGCTCCCGACCGCCGACGGCGCCGGTCGCCCCACCTCCGCGTCACGGAAGCGAGCCCCACCCGCTTGAGCACCTCACCCCTGCCCGCCACGCCCGCCGCACCCCCGGTGGAGGTCCCGGCCCCCGCCGCACCCGCAGTCGCGACGATGACGCACCGCCAGGTGCTCGAGTCGCTCTCCGGGATCCTCCTGGGGATGTTCGTCTCGATCCTCGCGACGAGCGTCGTCTCCTCCTCGCTCCCCCGCATCGTCGCCGACCTCGGCGGCGGGCAGTCCGCCTACACCTGGGTCGTCACCGCGACGCTGCTGACGACGACGGTCTCCACCCCGGTGTGGGGCAAGCTCGCCGACCTCGTCGACCGCAAGCTCCTCATCCAGCTCGCGCTCGTCGTGTCCGTCGCGTCCTCGGCGCTCGCCGGTCTCGCGCAGTCGAGCGAGGTGCTCATCGCCATGCGCGCGCTGCAGGGCATCGGCGCGGGCGGTCTCACGGCACTCGGCACCGTCCTCATCGCCGACATCATCAGCCCCCGCGAGCGCGGCCGGTACGCCGGGCTCATGGGCGGTGTCATGTCCCTCGGCATGGTCGGCGGGCCGCTGCTCGGCGGGTTCATCACCGACGCCGCCGGCTGGCGGTGGAACTTCGTCGTCGGGCTGCCGTTCGCGGTCGCGGCGATCGTCGTGCTGCAGCGCACCCTCCACCTGCCGAAGGCCGCGCGGCGTCGCGTGCGCATCGACTGGGCCGGCACGCTGCTGCTCACCGCCGCGGTGACGACGCTCCTGCTCTGGGTGACGTTCGCCGGCACGCAGTTCGCGTGGGGCTCGTGGCAGACCGCCGTCATGGTCGGCACCGCCCTCCTCGGGCTCGTCGGCTTCGTGCTCGTCGAGCAGCGCGCGTCCGAGCCGATCATCCCGCTGCGGCTGTTCCGCGACCGGACCGTCGTCCTCACCGTCGCCGCGTCCGTCGCTGTCGGCATCGCGCTGTTCGGCACGCAGGTCTTCCTCAGCCAGTACGCGCAGCTCGCACGCGGCATGACGCCCACGCAGTCGGGGCTGCTCACCGTCCCCATGGTCGCCGGCACCTTCCTCGCCTCGACCGCCTCGGGCGCCCTCATCACCCGCACCGGCCGCTACAAGCGGGTCATGGTCGCGGGGGCCGTCGGCCTCGTCGCCGGGCTCGCGCTCATGGGGACGATCGACGAGACGACGCCCATCGCGCTCGTCTGCGCCTACCTGCTCGTCACCGGCAGCGGCGTCGGCATGCTCATGCAGAACCTCGTGCTCGCGGCGCAGAACACGCTGCCGATCACCGACATGGGCGCCGGCACCGCGACGATCGCGTTCTTCCGGACCCTCGGCGGTGCCGTGGGCGTGTCCGTGCTCGGAGTCGTGCTGTCCCACCGCATCACCGACCACCTCGTCGCGGGCGCCCGCAGCATCGGGCTCGACCCGGCCGCCCTCGCCGGGTCCGAGGGCGGGCTGACGAGCCCGGCCACGCTGCCCGGCCCGCTCCGGCACGTCGTCGAGCACGCGTTCGGCGCCGGCGTCGCCGACCTCTTCCTCGTCGGTGCACCCGTGGCGATGCTCTCGCTCGTCGCCGTCCTCCTGCTGCGCGAGGTCCCGCTCGGCCGCCGGTCCGGCATCGAGCAGCGCGCCGACGCCGAGGCCGCGGCGTCCGTCCCGGCGTGACGCGCCCCCGGGAGCCCGGCCCGCGGGTCGGGGCTCCCGGGTCGAGCTCCCGGGTCAGGGCTCCCGGGGCTGCGGCACGAGGTCGGCGTTGAGCCGGCCGAGCAGCTCGGCGAGCAGGTCGAGCTCGGACGCGTCCCACCCGTCGAGCGCCTCGCGCAGGTAGTCGCGCCGGCCCTCCTGGGCGCGCGCGAAGCGCTCCCGCCCGGTGTCGGTGAGGCTGAGCGGGTGGTTCCGGGAGTCGTGCGGGTCCGGCGTGCGCACGACGAGCCCGAGGTGCTCGAGGCGCGCGAGCTGGCGCGACATCGTGCCGCGGCCGACGCCGAGGGTCTCGGCGAGGTCGCTCGCCCGCGCCCCCGGCGCCCGCGCGACCGTGGCGAGCAGGAGGTACGC